>JAAKFC010000115.1 GCA_011065225.1 Chlamydiota bacterium | reverse complement strand
GGGCCAAGGAGGATCATCCCGATGATATACCCCAAAAAATATGTGGGGATGGTCAATTGCACCAATTGATTGGTGGTTTTTAGAGAACTTGCAATAGCTGGGAAAGAAGGGGTATAGAGATCAATGCTGAATCCCAAGACAAAAGTCATTGAAACAACAATAAAAATGATCTGCCTTGAGAATCCTTTCTGCATATTTCACATATACAAAAAAGGATCCAAAAAGGAAAAGCGAATTATTCTGGGGATTCTAGGATAGTAGAACCATTTTCACCTAACCACCAAAGCCCATCAAATCCCAATTTAAGAATGCCAGCTCCAAGGGACAATGCAGTGAAAAATACTGTGCTAACTACAGGAATAACTCCATAATTAAAACCCAAATAGAGCGCATTGGGAGCATTGCTCAATGCCCACCTAATACCTTTTGCACTTTCTTTTATTGCAGAAGGAGCATTATCTTTCACAAACTGGGAGAATATTCCCCCTAACCATGTTCCATTCTCTAATGCAGGTTTTAAAATGTATTCATTTCCCAAAGAAGGAAGCTCACAAAGAGCAGGAAGAACAGTCTCCATAAAAAATGGTTTCGCTGTTGGCATTACTTGAGGCGCAGCATCATTAATGCACCATTTGCTTGTATAGTACACGGTATAAGGGATCATCGTAGCAGCAAATAAACCTGCTGTGCAGGCAAATTTTCCCCCGCCTTCCATGCTATTTCCTAATATATGAAGAGCAAAGCTTGCGATTTTTTCATTCTCTAAATGAGACAAAAGCTCAGCGCCCCCAAATTGAATGAGGCGACCGGCACCGGCAACTAGAGCTCCTCCGACGGTCAGATCGACTGTTAATTTTGCTATCGATTTTATTGCAGACATTATATTTTAAACCTTGTTTTAATTTTTAATTATATATATATAATACATTAATATCACATTTATTACAAATAGTGAAAATTAATTGAGAAAGTAGTTAAAAGGATATTTTCATGTCCTTAGGAACTGGAAACTCTGATAGAAAACTTCGCGCTTTTACAGCAAGATAGATACTCGCACAAGTGAGTGTAACTATTCCTAGCCTTGAAGAAACTGTCCACCAAAGACCATCAAATCCCGCTTTGGCTGCGGTTCCAATTCCAAGTACGCTATATTTGGCTGCGGTTCCCATTGCAGGAACACCATAATTGGTAAAAAGCCCCCATGACCCTTTTGTAGTAAAGTTTATAAAACTACTAAGATCATTTCCTATAAGTGTAAAGAACTTTTGTATTTTGAGAGACTCATCTGCTGCAGAAATCTTTCCACTAGCAAGCCAGTCAGCTGCGTAAAAAAAACCTTTTGGGATCATTGTAGCGGTAAATTTTCCAACTTGAAAGACACCTTCTCCGCATATATCCATGCCCTGCCCAAAAGTATTGAGAGTACAGTTGACAATTGTATCGCATTTATCAAATAATAATTTAGAACTCATACATTGGATGGCGCGGCCAATACCCATTTCCACAGCGCCTAAGATGGATGTGTCGATAACTACCCTTTTTGGCCAACTATAACTACTTGAAGTAAGCATATTAAAAACCCTTATGTTAATTTAATAATACAGTATATTATAACAAGTATTACAATTTTTTAACAAGACTAAAAATTAATTATAGGCGACACGGCTAAAAAGGGCCCCTATATCTCTCCTTGCCCCAGTATATATCTTCCCCGCGATCTCAGTAACATTGGCTATAAGAGCATATCCCTTCTGCCCAATCGGCTGAATGATGTGTTCATAGGTTAGGTTGCTCCCTTTTACAATGAAATCGACGGTGGGATATACCAAATAATCCCTAGCAAACTGATAAGTGGGATAAAGAAAATAATTGAAGGTAAAACGCATGACGGCATTGGCTGCGTCTGCAACCGGCTGAAGCAAGTTCTCGTATGCCCAAATCGCAGCAGACTGAAGAGGTGTAAAGATATATTTTGATGCAAAATCGGCAGCATACCCTGCAAATCTCCAAATCGCTTGGAGGGCGGGTTCAAAGAAATTCTTTCCAACCCACTGCATGATTGCATCAATTGTCCGAAAAAGAGGAAGAACGACAGAGTGCACTCCCCAATTGATAACATCAAAAATGCGATTCCCGATCCATTCAATTCCTTTTCCAAGCGGCTCTAGAATGTACTTCTCGGCGAGTTTCATGACCTTAATGAGAGCATCGAACATCGGGATGAATAGATTCTCGGTTGCCCAGCTAATCATTTCAATAACACGATCAGCAAGCCATTTCATATTTTTGAGAAGGGGTTGAATGAGATAGTCATTTACTATCTGCCCCACTTTCTCAAGAATGGGCCTAAGAATATGCTCTCCTACATATTGGATGACATCTAGAACTTTTCCCTTTAACCATTCCATCGACTGGACTAATGGTTTGTAGATATTATCCTGAATGAAAGTCATCATTTTGGGAATACCATGCTCCATCATCCATTTGGGAAATTCATATCCGACAATATATCCAGGAACTAAAACCGTATAGGAAGTATATTTCCCCACGAGAAAAAGTCCCGCTCCACTCGACTGGAGAAAACGTCCTAGATTTTTCATTGCGATATTCGAGATGACAGTACTTTTGTCCATATGAGAAAGCAGCTGAGTTCCTGCAGATTCGAGCAAATACCCCGTTGCAGCGATAGCTCCTCCGACGACAACAATTCCAGCAGCTACTTTTGCAGCAAAAATTGCATTTTCTTGGTTAAAATAATTATTTACTTTCATAAGATTTTTTCACCTTTTTTTTCATTTACATATTCTTAAATATACCATTTTACCATTAAAATGAACATAGTTCATTTGACCTAAAATTTTTTTGATACATCGCGTCACGAAGAACGATAACGGGTAAACTCAGAATATACAGAGGGCAAAGAGTAATAAACAATATCGCCTCAATACATACTTTTTCAATTGTAGACAGAGAATCGCATCTTTGCAGCCTCCCCACCCTTAACTGTAAATCTTTAATTGATTGCTTGAGCTGGCGGTTTTCCCTTTGCAATCGATGGCATTTTTGAGCATCCCATTTCAAATCTTGTGTTGTAACGGAATCTTCGATGCAAAAGATCCGCTTGAAAAGACTTGTCATTGCTGATGCAATGCGTGTGAAATATTCCCCTACTTGCTGAAAGCAGTCGGGTTGTTCTTCATATACAGATCGTGATTCAAAAACTGGAACTTTCACAAGGAGACCCTCCAATTTTTCAACTGCGACGAACTGCAGTGTTCATAGACACGGAGTGAGGAGCAGGTGACAAATTTGAGGATAAGTCGACGCCGTGAAAAACCAATTTTTGAATCACGCTCTGTATAAGTTCTAAAAGTTTCTACTCGATTCATAATATCCTTCCTTGGGTATGGTTAATTTTTCCTGCACAAAAAAAGGATTGCAATAGATACTGATCTTATGAGGTATTCTTATGGCTTATTACCTTTAGGTAATCAGCAGCGAGCGGGTGGTACCTCCTCTAGACCCCACCCGACTCGCATGTCTATTGCAACCCCGCATATTAAAGGTATTATTTATTATCTCTCCTTTTTGAACGCTGTTCATAATTTCACAAAAAAACTTAAATGAGTTTGTAAATTCCTCTTAAACAATGGTCCACATAGGACTCTACAAATTCATCTGAGTGATTTGTCGCTTTCTTATTGAGGACAATTGCACTCACTCCATGAATGGCAAACCAAAAATAACTCATCAATTGATTGGCTTTCTCTTTAGAAATTTGAAAATTCTTTTGCAAAAACTCTTCAGCCAATTGCAAATTCCGATCAATTTCTTTCCGATACCAAGAAGGTTGTTCCCCTTCAGGTGCATACTCGAAAAGCGCCTTCCAACTATTGGTTTCTTCTTTGGCAAAAGCAATGTACTCCCAACCGATTCTTGGCAAAATTTCTTCAATTGCAATTTTTGCAAGAGCAGCCTTTTTCAATGTAGTATAGAGACGATTGAAAAGACGTTTAAATGTGTGCAAATTGAGGTGATAGTGAATGTCGTCAAAGGTTTCGAATACATTGTAAATAGTCCCAACAGCGCATTTGCAGGATTTGGCAAGATCGCGCATGCGAATCGCCAAAACTCCTTCTTTTGTCATAGTCTTATAGGAGTGGTCGAGGATGGTCTGTTTAAGGTCTTTCGTTGTCATTTTCCTGAACGCTGTTCAAACTTTCGACCAGTTTAAAAAATCTCACGATTTTTGCACAACAAAAAGTTTTTTTTTTGTAAGATACATATCTTCTATTTGGGGGTACTGTGAGAACATTTGCATTTTTTCTAGCCTTGTGGTCTTGCATGTATGCAGCGCCGATTCCAGCAGGAAAAGGATTTTTTCAAACGGAAAATATTGATGCATCAACGGGAAAGACCGATGCGACATACTACCCTTTGCTTGCCGCTCCCGATAAAGTGAGTGTGACCACTACGTCTCAAAATCCCAATGCCCTTGTCCCTCCTTATCGAGTCCATTCCTGGATGGGAGGCGCAATGCTCTGGGCAACGGGAACATTCCAAAAGACTCCTACGGATGGGTATTTCGTCGCCCGCAATGTGCCAGGGTCCAATGTGTGGCCCGCAGAACTCTTTCAGCAGGCCCCACTTCCTGCCTATCCCATCATCGTGGAATATTTTGAAGCGCCCCAAAAAGCGAATAGCAAACAAAACAGTCGTGGGATCAATTTATGTCTTCCCTTCCCTTACTATGTGCCCGGTCCGCCGTATGATAAAAGTTGCTCTGCTCTAAGCTCGGTTTGGGATGCGGCACCTCTTCAGTTGCAAAATGACTCATTTCTCAATCTCCTCATCTTTCCCACCGATGCAGTTCCTCCGGAAAACGTTGCGACTGGCTCGATTTGGGACCCAGACAGTTTGCTTGTTGATCGAATAGGCGATTATGACACTGATTTGATCTTCCAAAATCGCAGCAGTCCCTATGGCAAACCCGATGCTTCAAATCCAAATGGTCGGGGTGAATATATCAAATGCACGGTTGTACAAGGATCTCCCTTTGTCTTTTTTGAAGTGCGCGGGCTGGAATTTCTTGGCTTCTCCAACCGGATGCTGGGGCCAATTGTTGCAGCTACTGCTGCCGCAGCTGTCCCGAT
>JAAKFC010000114.1 GCA_011065225.1 Chlamydiota bacterium | reverse complement strand
GTTTCAGATGCCAGCCCTTGCGCTCACCGATCAGGGCAATTTGCATGGGGCTGTCGATTTTTTCAAAGCATGCCTTGCAGTGGGGGTAAAACCCATCATCGGGTGTGAACTTTTTGTTGCTCCCATCTCACGCAATGAGAAAAAGAAAGTAAGCGGGCAAAAACCGGGCTATCCCATTGTTCTTCTTGCTAAGAACAAAGAAGGGTACCGCAGTCTCTGCAAGCTCAGCTCCTGTGCTTATCTTGAGGGATTTTACTATACCCCGCGCATCGATAAGGATCTGCTCAAAGAACATGCCAGTGGACTCGTCTGTCTGTCAGGACCCATGCAGGGCAAAATAGCACAGCTCATTGCAAATGAAGATGAGGAAGCACTCAAGAGCGAGATCCAGTTTTTCTTGGATCTCTTTGGCGAGGATTTTTATCTCGAAATTACGCGGCATCGGATGGATCAGGAGCAAATGCGTAGTGATGGGATGGATCGCGAAACTTGGCTCTGGCAGGCATCGCTTGATTTTCAAGAAAAGCAAGAAGAAGTGGGGAAGCGTCTTCTTGCTCTTTCAAATGAGTGGGGCATACCGGTATTAGCAACAAATGACTCGCGCTATATCGAGCGAAGCAATTGGCAAGGGCATGAGATTTTGATGAATGTCTCTTCCGGAGAGCCCTGTGAGATTTGGGAGCGTGATTCACAAGGCAATCCAAAGGCGCGGGTTCTCAATCCCAAGCGTAGGATCAAACTCACACATGAGCTCTTTTTCAAATCACCCACTGAGATGGAAGAACTTTTTTCTGATTGCAAAGAGACGCTTAGCGAGACGCTAAAAGTAGCAGAAAAGTGTCAATTTGAGTTCGATTTCTCCTCGAAGTTTTATCCAGTCTTTGTTCCTCCGCATCTCGAGAATACGAGATACACGGCAAAAGAGCGGGAAAAATCTGCTGAGGATTATCTTAAAAAATTGTGCCATGAAGGGATCGTTCGGCGCTATGATGAAAAAGCTCTTACAGAAGTGGAAAAAAAATATCCTGGTAAGGATCCCATGCAGGTCGTACAAGAGCGTTTATCTTACGAACTTGACTTGATTACTTCTAAAAGTCTTTGCGACTATCTCCTCATCGTCTATGACTTCATTGCTTGGGCGAAAAAGCAAGAGATCCCAATGGGCCCTGGACGTGGATCGGGAGTGGGATCAATTGTTTGCTTTTTGACCGGTATTACCGACATTGAACCTTTGCGCTTTAATCTCTTCTTCGAGCGATTTATCAATCCCGAGCGGGTTTCCTATCCTGATATCGATGTCGACATTTGCATGAATCGGCGCTCAGAGGTAATCGATTATACCATTCGCAAATATGGAAAAGATAATGTCGCGCAAATCATCACATTTGGCACGATGAAGGCCAAAATGGCGATCAAAGATGTGGGGCGAGTCTTAAGTGTTCCTCTTACAAAAGTCAATCAGATTGCTAAACTTATTCCTGAAGATCCCAATATGACACTCGATCGAGCACTCCAGCTCGATCCCGATTTGCGTAAAATATATGAAACGGATGAGGAGACAAAAAGACTCATTGATTTGGCCAAAACCTTAGAAGGCTCGGTCCGCAATACGGGGATCCATGCGGCAGGGTTGATTGTCTCAGCCGACCCCCTTATGGAGCACATTCCAATTTGTAGTGCCAAAGATGGGGGCGTTGTAGTGACGCAATATGCCATGAAGCCGGTAGAAGCTGTTGGCATGCTGAAGATCGATTTTCTTGGACTCAAAACGCTCACAGCAATTCAAATTGCGGTCAATGCAATCAAGGAGAGTGAAGGCAAAGTCATCGACTGGGTCAATTTGCCTTTAGATGATGCTGCGACATTTACCCTTCTCAATCACGGAAAAACACTCGGTCTTTTCCAGATGGAGTCAGCGGGAATGCAAGAACTTGCCAAGCAGCTCCATATTGACAAATTTGAAGAAATTTTTGCTGTTGGTGCTCTCTATCGTCCTGGCCCAATGGAGATGATCCCCTCTTTTGTGAATCGAAAACATGGAAGAGAAAAAATCGAATTCGATCATCCCTTAATGGAAGACATCTTAGAAGAGACCTATGGAATCATGGTCTATCAGGAACAAGTGATGATGATGGCACAAAAGCTTGCCGGTTATAGTTTGGGAGCCGGTGATGTTTTGCGCAAAGCCATGGGAAAAAAAGACCGAGAAGAAATGGGGCGCCAAAAGGAAAAATTTCGTAATGGGGCCATGGCAAATGGGATTGAGGAAAAAACAGCGCTGGCCATTTTTGATAAAGTCGAAAAATTTGCTTCCTATGGATTCAACAAAGCTCATGCAGTTGCCTATGGATATTTGACCTATGTCACCGCCTATTTGAAAGCCAATTTCCCTATGCATTGGATGGGAGCTTTGATGACAAGTGATCGGGATGATCTTTCCAAGGTAACAAAAATCATCCGCGAATGCCAGGCGATGCATATTGCCATTCTTCCTCCTGATGTGAATGAATCGGGCAAGGTCTTTGTTGCTGCGCCAAAAGGAATCCGTTTTGCCATGACAGCTGTCAAAGGAGTCGGAGAAGGCGTTGTAGAAGCCATCCTCGAGGAGCGGTCAAAAAACGGTCCCTTTGCCTCGCTCTATGATTTTACAAAGAGAATCAACACGCAAAAAGTGGGTAAAAAAGTTATCGAGTCTCTGATTGAAGCAGGGGCATTTGATTTTACACAGTGGTCACGTGCGGCACTCATTGCAAGTGTGGAACCAATGTTCCAAGATGCTCAAAAACAGCAAAAAGAGGATGCACGTGGCGAGCTCAATTTCTTTTCTTTGATTGAAGATGAAAATACACGATTTCGTGATCCTCCTGAAGTAGCCCCTCTTTCTAAAATGGATATTTTGCACAAAGAAAAAGAGCTTTTGGGTTTTTATCTGACAGGTCACCCCCTGGATGATGTGACACAAGTGATGCAGGGTTTATCGTGTGTCAGTTTGGAGCAGATCGATAAGCTCGAGAAAGGAGCCGTTTGCCGAGCGGGCTTTGTCATCGAAAGTGTCAGTGTGCGTTTAACCAATAGAACAGGTCGAAAATTTGCCATCTTGACCATCGGAGATAGTGAGCAACGCTTTGAGCTTCCCATTTGGTCGGAACTTTTTGAAGAAAAAGGACATTTACTAAGGGAAAATCAACTTCTCTATGCTGTCTTGCAAGTAGATCGAGATGAAGATGGAACAACCCGTTTGCAATGCCGTTGGTTTGGCGATTTGACAAAAGCAGATGAAGAGATGGTCCGCGAGTGTGATCTGGCCTATGACAAAGCTCGTATGCAGGCAAAAATGTCGGCTCTTCGGAAACAGCAACCTAAACGGGAAGGATTGCAGAGAAAAAAAACAAAGGAAGAAACCATGCGCACACTGATTCTCAAGCTGGATGCAGATAGAATGCATCTTTCCCATGTGCTTCAACTCAAACAAATTTTTCGAGATTCAAGTGGAAAATCAGGGGTGGAATTGGAATTCTTTTCGGGAGAAAAACAAGTGGGAAAAATTTCAATCGAATCCACTTGGGGTGTAGAACTTACGCAAGAATTGAAAAATCATTTAGAAACGCTACCAGCGGTCGTTGACATCTTGGCAGAATCCCGGTAAAATTCCATCATTATGAGAAAATATGTCATTCTCTTTTTAATTCCAGCTATTTGCTCTTTTGCCGATTACACCCTCAAAGATGGGAAACTTGTCGAAAGGGAAGAAATTGCTACGGAGTCTGTGCAAGAGCATTACAGCACCGTCACCAAGTATTTTGAAAAAGGAGAATGGAAAAATCTCGAAAAAGAGGCAATAATTCTCATTAAAAATTTCCCTAATTCCCCTTTTGCCCGCGATGCTACGTTTTTTCTTGGCATGGCCTACTTCAAGCAAGATGATTTTGAAATGGCCAATATAGAATTCACCGAATATCTGACCCGGCAGGCGACTCCCAAATATTTTGAAGAGACAATCCAATACAAATTTGAGATTGCCGAAAAATTTCGGAGTGGAGCACGCAAACATATTATGGGTTTTAAAACCTTGCCTAAATGGATGCCCGCAGGCTCTGAAGCCATTGCCATCTATGATGAAGTGATTTCTGCTCTTCCTCATCATGAGCTTGCTGCCCATTCCCATTATGGCAAAGCACAAGTGCAAGCAAAAAATGAAGATTTCCGTGCAGCTGTTGAGTCTTATCAAACTCTCATTCGGCGCTTCCCCAAGCATCCTTTAGCCATTGAAAGTTATATTGGCATTGGAGAAGTCTATCTGCAGCAGAGTCAGAGCGAATATTGTGACCCTGATTTTCTCGATCTCGCTGAGCTCAATCTTCGCAAATTCCGCACAAGCTTCCCCGGTGAAGAAAAAATTGCAGTCGCGCAAGGCAATTATATGCGCATGCAAGACCATTATGCAGGATCTTTATTTGAGACTGCGCGCTTCTATGAGCGAACCAATAAGTGGGGTGCTGCTAAAATCTATTACGCCAAAATTCTCAAGAATTATCCTGATTCTTTCGTTGCGAAAAAGAGCAAAGATCGACTCGAAATTGTTGAATCGAAACTATCCTACCTCGAAACGAAAAAAGCCAAAAAATGAACAGACTTTTGTTTGCCTGTCTACTAGCCCTTTCGGCATGTGGATATCACTTTGATGGGGGCGATCCCATTACAGTTTCTGTTCCCTATGTCATCGGCGATTTTGAGGGGGAGTTGACGGGGGCTTTGGCATCAGCACTATCCCAAGCGGCCGCCTTTCGTTATACCGATGGTCAGGGAGACTGGATCCTTAAAGCCAAAATCCTTGAAGCTACCAATGATCGAATTGGGTATCGCTATGACAGAGATCCCAAAAGCGGGAAATTGCGTGACAATGTCATGGGAATTGAAAATCGCAAAACCATTTCGGTTGAGATCTCCATTGTGGATTCTACTACTGGGCAACAAGTCCTCGGCCCGCAGATTGTGAAAGCGGGAGCCGATTACGACTATGTCGATTCCAATTCCCTCCAAGACCTATCATTTATCGATCCAGCAACTGGTGCTCGCACAACTTCCATTGCCTTTTCTCTCGGCCAGCTCGATTCCGTGGGGTCGGCTGGAGAAAATGCCATCTATCCTATATATGATCGCCTCGCCCAAAGAATCGTGGATGGGATGGTTGCTTCTGGAGGCTGGGATGACGAATAAAGCATTTTCCGCGGAGCTTTCCGAGCTTCCAGCTATGCTTACTTGG
>JAAKFC010000113.1 GCA_011065225.1 Chlamydiota bacterium | reverse complement strand
AGATGCTCAGAGTGGAGCCAGTGTTTGACAAAGGGTTTTCCTGAAAAGGCTTCTGATTGGGCAATTTCATTTTCATGGTGCGGGAATATATTGTCGACTCCCCCAACATGAATATCGATTGTTTTTCCAAGCAGATCCATCGCCATTGCGGAACACTCGATATGCCAGCCTGGGCGCCCTTTTCCAAAAGGGCTTTCCCAAAAAATTTGCCCGTCACGCTTTGGGTCATAGGCCTTCCAAAGAACAAAGTCCGCGACATTTTCCTTGTCATATTCATCGGTTCCCACACGCTCAGAGGCTCCTGCTTTGAGATCTTCAAGATTGAGATGAGACAAACGCCCATATGACGGAAATTTACCAATGGAAAAATAAATGCTCCCATCTCCGCCGCGGTAGGCTATGCCTTTGTCCTTTAGCCCTTGAATGATTTCGATCATTTTGGGAACAAAATCTGTTGCAAACGGGTAGTGCTCGACCTTTTCGATGTTCAGTGTCTGCAGATCTTTGAAAAAGGCCTCCTCATAGAGCTTGGTGTACTCTTTGAGCGTTTTATTTTCGTGGATAGCTCCAGCAAGTGTCTTGTCATCGATGTCGGTGATGTTCATCACCTGCGTGAGGGCAAAACCAAAATATTTGAGGGTGCGGCGCAAGAGATCTTCAAAAATATAAGTACGGAAATTCCCAATGTGCGCAAAGTTGTACACGGTCGGCCCGCAGGTGTACATCCGGATTTTGTTGTCCTCAAGAGGAACGATTTTTTCTTTTTGCCTGGTTTCTGTGTTGTAGAGCTTCATAGCATTTCATCGAGCAGTCGGTAATGGGTCTTGCCTGTGCCTGTCAGGGGGATTTCTTCTAGTTTGCGGATTTCTGCAATTTTTACAAGACGCCCATGCCCTGCTTCTTTGAGAGCGCGGTTGATTTCTTCTCGATCCACATCAAAAGTAGCAAACAGGACGATTTGGGGTTTTTCACTTTCAAAGCCATAAGAAGTCACAACAAGCAGCGGGCCATTGATTTTTGTAGGAGCCCACCCCTTTTCACGAGTAATTTTTACAAGGTCTTCTTCCAAGCCCCCAAGACTGATCATCTCTCCCCCAATTTTAAGGAAGCGTGTAAGACGCCCCGTGATAATGAGGTTTTGATTTTCATCAAGAAAACCGCGATCTCCAGAGCGGTACCATCTTTTGCCTTCAATTTCGATAAAAGGATCTTTTTTCACTCCCAAATATCCCTTGAAAACGTTGGGGCCATGGATGCAAATTTCCCCTTCCTGGGAAGCGCCCAGGACATTTTCTTTTTCGGGGTCGATCACACAAAGCTCCACATCAGGTATCGGCCTTCCAACACCAATGCGTGGCTCGTCTTCTCTTTGCAGTGTCACGATGGGGCTACATTCAGAAATGCCATATCCTTCGAGAAATGTCTTGTTTTTTGCTTTGAGCGTATCATACAACTCTTGGGGCGCTTTTTCTGCTCCTGAAACAATGATTCGAATCGTCTTCAATTGCTCATCACTTGCAATGCGGAGCATCCCCTGGAGGAAACTGGGGGCACAACAAAAAATGGTGGCTCCCCAGCGCTCGATATCATTGGCAAGTCCCCGACTATCGGTTGGGTCAGGCGCATAGCAAACTCGAATCCCAAAAAGTAAGGGCACAAGGCCCGTCACTGAAAATCCAAAGGAGTGAAAAGGTGGAAGAACTCCATAGAGACTATCCTTCGATCCAAAATGGATACAAGAAATCGCAGCACGTTGGTTGCTGAGCAAATTCCGATGAGAAAGAGGAACGCCTTTGGGAAGAGTCTCTGTCCCACTCGTAAAAATAATGACCGCAGGATCTTCTTCTTTGGGCATTTTGGGAAGTTTTTTCAAAAGCGCGCTTGTCTTCTTAAAATTTAAAAATTGCCCTTTGAGCTTGTTTTTGAAAGAGATGTTGCTACGCACTTTTTCTAAGAGAAGCAACAGGTCATCCACCCGTCCTAGATCACAATGGTCAAGCCTGCTCAAAAAGCGATAAGAGCTCAGAACTACTTTGAGTGAGCAAACTTCTGCTGCATGTTCCAGATTGCGGAAACCAGTTGTCCAGTTGAGCATGACAGGGATTTTTCCTGCAATAAGCGTTGCCAAGATGGTCACATACGCTGTGATAGAAGAAGGCAATAGGATCCCGATATAATCTCCTGGCATCTTCCTAATTTCAAGTGATAGAACAAGGACAGACCGTTTTAGTTTTGTATAAGTAAGAACACCGGAAAGGGCATCTGCACAAGCAATCGCATCCCCCATCCGCTCACAGCTTAGCAAAAACACCTCTTGGATTGTTTTTCCCTCAGGCAAAGCGGGCTCTTTGCGAAAAGATTCTTCTTTGGGCCATCTCGATTTTTTCTTTATGGGCAGGGGCTCTTCAGTCTCTTTTTTTACCCCTGCAGCTGCTTGCATGACATCGCGGACAGTCTGCAGCTGACCAGGTGCAAGCCCTGTGACGCCAAAGCGTTCTTCCAAAAAGACATTGATTTGTGAAATATCGAGTGAATCAAGCCCCAAGTCATTCGACAAGTGCAAATCCGTATACGTGTCATTCACACTCTGTTTTGTCATTTTTGAAAGATATCCAAGGATTTGCACTTTTATATCCTCAGAAACAAAGACCTCTTCTTCCTTTTCTTCCTCTTGGGCAGTGATTTTTGGCACCACCCTTCCCCACATCGAAAAGGAGACAAGTTGCAAACGTTCTGGTCCAGCCTTATTATACCAATTTTCTAGCCACTCATTGATCTGCATCTTTTCTTTGCGGCGTGGAAAATCCTCGCTTGGAAATTCGAACTCAACCGTCACCCTTCGTCTTGGAGTAAAAAAGATCAAATTTTTCAAAATGGCCAGAACCCCCCGTCCTGTAGCCTTCCCAAAATCGGGGGTAAAGCCCGTAATAGCTCTGGAATATGAACTTCCCCACAATCCCGTTGTCCGCACGAGAACCAGATCCAAATCGGGCTGCATCTCAAGCAATTGATGAACAAGAGAAGCACCACCTATACGTTCTTCTGGTGTTGACTTCAATTTTCCGGAAGGATAAATCAAGAAATTCTGTTTTTGCGCAGTTTTTTGGATGATTTTGTTTTTGAGCTTATCCACCTGCCGCCTTTTCCACTCATTGCCCACATCCATAGTTGGGAGCGGAAGTGACTGTACCAATAGATCAATAAAGAAACGCAATCCCTTTCTGTAGAAAAAATGTTCCACAATAAGGGGTTTAGGGCGAAATTTGCGCCAAAGAATCGAGAGCAAAATGACGGGATCCATTTCTGCCGGATGATTCGGCAAAAAGACGATCCCTCTCTTCTTTGATTTGACAATTTCCGAAAGCCCTTTTACCTCGATGCGGTAACGGAGCCAAAGGGCAAATTTAAGAAAAAGGCAAAGGAAATACTGAAAAGGCAATTTGATTAGAGACATAGAGCATATGTTACTGGAGATTTGACTTAATATCTACTAGGGGATAAGTAAAACCCTTATGGCTGATCCAAAAAAAAAGCGCCCCTCCATTTATGCTTTCATCGAGCAAACCGCGCGTATGCTACGGAGTGCAGCGCAATTGCCCCTGAAAAAAAAGCGAAAATATTCGAAAGAAGACGGGCTCAGCACAAGCAACAAAATTAGGCAAATCGCGCTCCTATTACGCTCTCAGGTTAAAAAAGCAACCTCGCGCAAAAAGAAATCAGATTAATATCTCATTAATCGAATTTTTTGTTTGTGTAAAAATATTGCTATGTTGATGATCGGATTTATCGAACCTTTAAAAGGGAGATGAGAAATGGCAGACATAAGAGTAGGAAAAGGCAAGGGAGCTGAGTTCCCAAGTGGGGAAGGACCTAGGGTCTCAAGTACATTGGCCCATAATGTTGGCATGGTCAGTGATGTAGTACAAAAAATTACGCTTCATTATGAAGCAACAGACTTGTCGGGACGATGCACAATTGGCGCAACAGGTGCTACTGCAAAAGGTGTGTTTCGCACGCGTTAACAAAAAACCCGCCGATGGCGGGTTTTTTTAATCTACTTCCTCTTTGCTCTTTTTGGAATCCCTTGGATCCTCTAAAGAAGCATCAGCAGGTCTTTTCGCTGGACCAGAAATAACTTCGCAGTTCGGCAAAGATTTTTTTATCTCTTGGATACCTTTTTCTGAAATATTACACCCCTTAATATTAAGAGTTTTCAATGATATGAAGACTTTAAAAAATGGTACTACCATATCTGTAATCAGATTACAACCCTCTAAGGAAAGTTCATGCAGCCTAAATTCCCTATCCCTATTTTTATCTGCTAAAGTCTGAGCAATACGTGTTATTAATTTGTCTGTAATTTTACTACATCCAGTGAAATCTAATTTATTTACATATCCCATGGAAGTTATGATATAGAAAATGATTTCTTCAGAAATAAAATTTGCAAAAGGTTCAAAATTATAACTTATTACTCCGCTTCTAGCCAATCCTCTAGATACAACCAATACATTATTATTCATTTCCATTTTACAGGAATCACCTCTAATAATGTAACATTTGAGATTAGATAATTCTTTATGTACCTGGTCAAAGGGTATATCGCTACTAAGTAATGACAGAATTTCAACATTAGGCCAATATTGAAGATTAGAAAAACCGGCAGATAACAAATATTTTGCTTTTGGCAAGTATTTTCCAAGTTCAGCAAGCTCTAAGGACATACTACCACCAGTGATAAAAGTGCAATGTATTGCTTCCGGAAATGTAATTTTTTCCTCAATTATTTTTGTCAGTGCTTTGTCATGTAATGTTACTTTCTGAATATATCCCTTAACAACATCTAAGAATTTTCGACTGAAGGGATTTAAATCTATAATTTTTACTTCAGTTCCCCAAAAGGGATCCCACTTCAATACGAGATTATTAATGCTTTTATTTATGAAATTAAAACAATTTTGAATCAAATCTTCATGTTCAAACAAAAGCGCTACGCCTAGAACTTCAATAATATCATCTAAAGTAATATGTTCTTTGAGTCTTTCTACACATGCTTTTTCAAGGCCGTCATAACAAAGTTCATGTGCTTTTTGAAAAAGTTCTATAAGATCCGCAATGTCTAAGGAAGGTAAAATTGGTTCACTTATAAACTGATCGATAATCTTTATGTATTTGTCGTCTAGATCCACCGGTTTGAATTGAGACCAATCGGCGAGTAACCAAGGGCGCCATGCTTTGGCTTTTCTTGCCCATTTAATGCGATGAATAGTATGTTCCGTGTTATTATTAGAAGTGATTTTGCAAGTAAGGAAGCGTTCTTCAACTAGACCTTCATTTGCAAA
>JAAKFC010000112.1 GCA_011065225.1 Chlamydiota bacterium | reverse complement strand
CCTATAGCAAGCGTAAATACGCTTGCTATAGGTTAGTCATGGAGGCTAGGAGAGTCGAACTCCTGACCTTCTGAATGCAAATCAGACGCTCTACCAACTAAGCTAAGCCCCCATAGGCCATACAGCATATCGCTGCACCATTCCTTCCAAGAAAAGAAGGAAAAAGATAAGATACTAAATTTTGCCGTTTTCTGCAATCGCTTGGGATCAGATTTCATGGTGTTCTATCCATTTTTGAGGATTTTTTTTAAACTTACCGATTATTTCCGGTAAACAATTTTTTAAATTGTGTACTGGCTCAAAGCCAAGCAATTCTTTCGCTTTTTGAATATCCAAATCGTAGTGGTCATCTGCAATGTCGATCATCCATGGCTGAATAAAAGATTTTTTCGCATTTTGCAACCATTTCTTCAGCCATGCACCCATTTTAGCAAACCATTTAGGGATTCGGATTGTCCACCAAGGTTTTCCATGGATTAAACGACCTAGTTCATTTTGCAAATCTTGAAAGGACATCACCTCAGACTCTCCTAAAACAAAGACTTCTTCCGGATCTAGTTCCTTTCGCTTTTCTACAATGAGTAGAAGGGCGCGAATCAAATCCTCCATATGCAAAAAACTGGCTCCATGATGCACGTTTCCCGGGAAAAGATGACTTTCGAACTCCTTCCTATATATTCGTAAGATATGCTGTGAAATGGGAATAGAATTACAATCATCATCATAGACACCTGCAATGCGCAAAATGACGCTGGAGGCTTTTCCCCTCTTTTCATGGATCAGCTCTTCTGTTTTGACTTTAGAGAGTGGGTATTCCCATTTCGGGTCTAGGGGTGAGCCTTCCGAAATTTTTTCACCCATTTTGCAGGGTGCATAGACGAGCATGGTACTGGAAAAGATGAACTGATCAAGCTGAAAATCTTGTAGGACAGTCAGGAGGTTGTCTGTCCCGTTAATTGTGATCTTCTGGTATTTATCCCAAGCGCCCCCAGTAAAATCGTAATAGGCTGCTAAATGAATGAATGCGGCAATTTGATCGCCATATTTCTCCTTAACCTTGTTTAAGGAATCACGCACGTTCTCTAGTGAACTAATATCTGTAAAGATGTAATCGATTTTTTCGTTTAACATCTCAGGTTCTGCAATATCAAGACCTACAATTTGAAAATGCTCAGAAAACAGTGCTGCTGCTGCACTACCAATACGACCCGCTATTCCAGTGATCAAAAGAAGAGGTTTTGTCATACATTCTTTATATAAAGAAATTCTTTCGTATACACAAGTGGATTCAAAAATTGACCTTTTTCCCAAAGCTTTGCACGCCGGGTTTTCTTTTTCTGGATAAATGCACTAAACTTTTTCAAATGCAAAGATCTCCTGTGCTGTTCTGGGCACTATTTTTTCTCATTGGATGTGGTTTTGTGCTTCATCCTCATTGGGTGTATGTAGTGCCAGCTTTGGCCCTTTTGCTTTTGACCAAACGAAAAATACAGGGTCTGGTGTTTTTGGCAGTCGGGGTAGCCTATACACTCGTGCGCTGTCCATCTGTAGATTTGCAAGAGATGGAGGGGCGCGGTGTGTTCCAACTAGAGCGAATCCAGCCTATTGCCTCCCCTTTTCAGCGCTCGTTTGCGCTGAAAGGAAAACTCTTATGCTTTGAAAGCAATAAGAAGTATTTTCATAATGTCCCATGCATGATTTTGCAAAAGAAGATTCCAAAAACTGGAACGCGTTGGATCTTGGAGGGGAAATTTATCTGTGGGATACTAAAACTCAAAAAAGGGGCTACATGGCAAGAAGTGCAGGCCCCCTTTTCACTTGCCAGGTGGCGTTTCCAAAATAAAGAACGGATACGAGGCTATTTTCACAAAAAGATCACGGACAAGCGTACGGGCCATTTTTTTGCCTCAATTGCAACAGGCGATATCGATGATCGTCTCCTTGCTATGGAATTTCGCAAAATAGGCCTAGGACATATTTTGGCCATCTCAGGTTTTCACTTTGCTCTTATCGCTGCGATGCTTGGCGGGCTATTCAATTTGTTCTTGCCCCAGAGATGGGCATATGGGATTCTGCTCGGATGCCTCGGGAGCTATTATCTATTTTTGGGTTTTTCGCCTTCAGTACTGAGAGCCTTTTTAATGATCGTTCTATTTGTGTTGGGCAGGCTTTTGCACAGAAGAATCGATGTGTGCAATTTGCTAGGTGCTGCCCTTTTGATCGAGTTGGCACTGGATCCTCAAGTAGCAATGCAAATAGGATTCTGCTTAAGTTTTTTGGCAACGCTGGGGATCTTAGTGTTTTATCGCCCGATGCATCAGATGCTAGAAAAACTTTTGCGGGTGCGCTTTTTTTCCGAAGTGAAAAAGATGGGACGAATAGATCAGCACGGATATTTGCTCACCTCGGCTATTCGAAAAGGAGCAGCTTTGAACTTATCAGTTCATTTAGTGACGCTTCCAGTTGTTTTGTATGTATTTCACTCTTTTCCAATGCTGAGTTTGGCCTATAATTTGGTCATTCCTCCTTTTTTGGGGATTTCGATGTTGCTTATTCCTCTGGGTGTGCTTTTGCCACCTCTTGGCGCTCTGAATGCAAAATTTACCGCTTTTTTGCTCCAGATGATCGCCAATCCTCCTGAACTCTTGCACTATCAAATTTTTGTTGGAAACATGCCCTATTGGCTTTTGATCTCCACTGTCACCCTTATAGGGCTTTTCGGATTGGTGAACCCCGTCCTGAAGGACGGGGAATGATTTGGAAGGGGCTTCGTACCCCTCCCAAATATGGATTTAAACTACCCGGCCCTAAAGGGCCAGGTTTTCTTTTACCTGGATAAAAAGGCATGGGAAAGATAGTATTATAGGGTCCTTCTTATGGCGGTCGTAGCTCAGTTGGTTAGAGCGTCGGATTGTGATTCCGAAGGTCGCGGGTTCAAGACCCGTCGATCGCCCTTTGCTTTTAAAGATATCTTTTCATATGATCGGACCAAAAAAGCTTTCTGCTTACGAGGTTCCATATGAAAGCAGGTACCCTCTCACTTCCCCTTATTGGGGGAATGTGTTTTCTCACTGCTCAAGAATCAGAAACCTGTGATATGCAGTGCTATGAACTTACCTATCCTTCTTGCCGTTTTGATACGTGCTGTAGCTGGAATTTCTTTGTCACAGCAGAAGGTCTTTGGTGGATCGCCAAAGAAAATGGTCTCATCTATGCCCAAAATGGCGCGGCTGGCCCAGGACCACAAACAGCCGATGTGCCACCCACTTCTTTCAATTTTAAAGGGAAATTGGAGCGGATTGATCCCAATTGGGATTGGGGCTTCCGCTTGGGGCTTGGCTACAATTTTTGCTATGACGAATGGGAAGCTAAGGCCACTTGGACTTATTACAAGACAGATAAAAGTGATCAAAAAGAAGGGAGCCTTCTCAATTTGTGGGGTCATACAGATGTCTCTTCTTCGAGCACCTCCAATCTGATCAAGGCCGACTTTGAATTGCACTATAATACGTTTGACTTGGAGTTTGGGCGCGGCTTTGGGGCGGGGCGCTGTTTTTGTTTGAGGCCCTATTTTGGAATCCGCGGCGCCTTTATCGATCAAAAACTTGATGTTTTTAATCAGGCTCTTCTTCTCAACCCAAATCCAGGGGAAACTCTATCAACGGATCTCAAAGCCATTTCTGATTTTTCCGGAGGGGGTTTTCGCTTTGGCTTGGATGGACGCTTTGATTTTTGCTGGGATATGAGCCTTTTTGGCATCGCAAGCTATTCACTTCTCTATGGAAAATTCCACGCTGATTTTCGCGAAACTACCTCTGGCACCCCTGAAGATGGGTCCAATATGACTGCAGTGAGTAATCTAGTGATTGCCGATACCGATGATGAATTCCATATGGGAGTTTCGAGCATACAACTAAGTTTAGGCCTGCAATGGAATCGGTCCTATTGCTGTGATCAATACCGCTTCGGGCTGCATATCGCCTGGGAACAAAATCTCTGGTTCCAATTGAACCAAATGAATCATTTCCAAAGTCGCCTTGAAGAAGGGATTTTATTGCAAGAACATGGCAATCTCTCACTACAGGGGATCAGTTTTGGAGCACGGTTTGATTTCTAAAGCCTTTCTCCTTGCTGCTGCTTTGCCCGCAATTGCAATGGCAGAGGAGCCTGCTCTTTGTGAATCTTATACACCTGGACAGCTTTGTCTTTGTGACGGATGGGGTGTTTCTCTTATTGCAGAAGGACTTTATTGGACGACTCGCGAGCACCATCTCGTTGTCACTACATCGAATGTGGGTTTGAGCCCCACGAATCAAATCCCCCCAGCACTTGACCGTTGGAACTTTCGCGGAGAAATGGTTCGCATCGAGCCCTCTTGGGATTTTGGCTGGCGCGTCGGCGCGGGGTTTACTTCTCCTTGTGATTACTGGGATTTTTTCGTCTATTGGACCTCTTTTCGGACCGATGGCGGTGAAGAGGTCGATATCATCGATTTGCCAGGGCTCAATTTGTGGGGACATCCGGATGCACAGAGTGCAGTGCGACTATTTGCAGCAGAAGGAGATTGGGATTTCAAATATGATGTCTTCGATCTCGAATTTGGAAGAGCTTTTTGGATTGGGAAATGTCTTATTTTTCGCCCGCATTTTGGCATTCGAGGCGCATGGATCGATCAATCGCTGGATTTTGTCTTTGATTTTCAACCACAAAGTGGAAATCCTTTTGGAGCTCTCACCAATCTCTCCTGCGACTTTTCGGGAGGGGGCCTTCGCACTGGTTTTGATCTGCACTTCACCAATGGAACCGGTTTTGGCCTGTATGGGAAAATCAATATTTCTCTTCTTTATGGGCAGTTCAAGTCAAATTTTCTCGAAACAGAAACCACCCCTTCTGGCAATACGGTCATCGCCGATTCGGTCGATGATTCTCATATGGGCATCGCAGCCTTTCAAGGGATCGCAGGAATCAATTGGAACCGTTGTTTTTGTTGTGAACGTTTTCGCTTGGGGATTCATGTGCAATGGGAATTCAACTTGTGGAATGATCTCAATCACTTCATGCACTATTTAAATTCCCTTTCCAGCGGCATTTTCCTGCAGGAAAATACAAGCCTGGCGCTCATGGGAATTTCTTTTGGCGGCGGCTTTGATTTTTAGAAGGCTTCCAAAAACCAATTCTTGAATTGGAATGCGTATAAATTGATTGAAATGAAATGCTAACATGGGTAGTCCTAAACATGTAGTGCTCGTCTGTTTAAATTATAGTCACAGATGAATAGCTGTATGATTCCGATGTGATTTTGAAGTTTTTTTGAAAATGACAGAGTCTTTCGAACTAGCCCTGCGCATCGCTGTCTAATCGTGCAGTTAAATCTTTCAATGTGATTCGTTTTTCCAGATCCTTTTCCAACTGGGAAGTGTTGCTTAGATGGGATGACTTCGT
>JAAKFC010000111.1 GCA_011065225.1 Chlamydiota bacterium | reverse complement strand
TCCGACGATTGCCATTGAGCAACGGACGGCGGGACGCAATCCTAGATCCAGCGTGGGCACAATGACGGGAATCTATGATTTCCTGCGGATCCTCTATGCCCGAATCGGCATCCCTCATTGCCCCATAAGCGGCGAAGAGGTGACTCCACAGAGCACAGAACAAATTTTGCACGAGATTCAAAAGCTTCCTGAGAAGGCCAAAATCATCGTTCTGGCTCCTTTTGCCAAGGGCAAAAAGGGAGAATTCAAGGAGGAATTTGCCGAGCTGATGCGCAAAGGCTATATACGCGTGCGCCTAGATGGGCAAATCATTGAAATCACAGATGATATTGCAATCGATGGGAAAAAAGCTCATGACCTTGATCTAGTGATCGATCGCCTTGTAGTACGCGAGGAAGATCGAACTCGCCTTACCGAAGCGGTCACACAAGGATTGGAGGCGGGTGAGGGGCTTGTCAGCATCTTGCATGTCGAAACGGGGCGCGAGCAGCTCTATTCAGAGCATGCCTATAGTCCCAAATCAGGACTGAGTTACGGTCCGCTCGAGCCGCGGGATTTTTCTTTCAACCACCCTTCTGGGATGTGCCCTGAATGTCAGGGGCTGGGCAGCTTGCTCGAGTTTGATGAGGAGAAAATCATTGACCCCGATAAGAGCATTTCTGAGGACTGCTGCTCTGTGGCGAGTCCCTATCATACAGTCCGATTTGGCAACATTTTTGATAACCTCGCACGCCTTTATAAATTCAGTGTCAAAATCCCTTGGAAAAAGCTCTCAGAAGAAGCTAGAAAAGTTTTTTTGCATGGCACGAAGAAAAAGTGGATCAAAATGCGCTTTATCCATCCGGTAAAGCGGCAAAGTTGGACTGAGTATGTTCAATGGCGCGGGGTGCTGCATGAAGCAAGAAGGCGCTACCAAGAGGCTTCTTCTGATAGCTACCGAAGAAAAATGGAAGAGCTGATGGAGGAATCGGTCTGTCCTTCTTGTCAAGGAACGCGGATTCGGCCCTATCCTGCAGCAACAACTCTCAAAGGAAAAACGCTGTCTCAGGTGACTGCTCTTTCCATCAAAAAGGCGCTTTCTTTTTTCGAGGAAATGAAGCTGGACAAAGATGAAAAGCTGATCGCCGAAGAGGTGGTGAAGGAAATCCGCCAGCGGCTCTTTTTTCTGGATGATGTGGGACTGCACTATTTGTCAATGGAGCGGACCGCACCTACTTTGTCAGGGGGAGAGTCGCAGAGAGTGCGTCTCGCATCGCAAATTGGCTCGGGACTATCCAAGGCAACCTATGTGCTCGATGAGCCCTCCATTGGTCTGCATCCCCGCGACAACAGGAAACTGCTCGCCAGTTTGCGAGCGCTTTGCGATCGAGGCAATACGGTCATTGTCATCGAACACGATGAAGAGACCATTTTGTCAGCTGACCACATTGTCGATGTGGGCCCACTCGCTGGAAAATTTGGCGGAGAAATTCTCGTCTCAGGCGATCTTCAAACTTTGCTCAAAAATCCCCGCTCGATTACCGCAGAATACTTGACTGGCAAAAAGAAGATTCCGATCCCTAAAAAAAGACGTAAAGTCACTAAAAACGCTATTGAAATTGTGGGAGCCAGACATCACAACCTCAAAGATGCAAGTGTGAAAATTCCCCTCGAGATGCTCGTTGCAGTGACAGGAGTTTCAGGCTCTGGAAAATCCTCGCTCATCACTGATATCCTCTATCCAGCACTTTCCAACGAACTCCATCACGCGAAAATGAAAGTGGGCAAACACAAAGCCCTCAAAGGCATTGAAAATGTCGATAAGGTGATTGCTATCGACCAATCTCCCATTGGACGAACTCCAAGGTCGAATCCCTCCACCTATATCAAACTCTTCGACATCATTCGCGATCTTTTTTCAAAGCTTCCCGAAGCCCAAGCGCAAGGATACAAAGCAGGCCGATTCAGTTTCAATGTCAAGGAAGGATCGTGCCCTACTTGCAGCGGAATGGGCATGATAAAAATTGACATGGATTTCATGGTCGATGAATGGACGGATTGTCCGGAATGTAAGGGACAACGTTTCGATCTAAAAACCCTCTCAGTCCTTTATAAGGGAAAAAACATCTATGAAGTACTCGAGATGACGGTGAATACGGCTCTCGAATTTTTCGATGCAATCCCAGTGATCAAAAAGAAGCTTTTAATGCTCACTGAAGTGGGTCTAGGCTACATCAAACTGGGACAAAGTTCGCCTACTCTTTCAGGTGGTGAGGCGCAGCGAATCAAACTCGCCAAAGAGCTTTCTCGCCCATCGACTGGACAAACACTCTATATTCTCGATGAGCCGACGACAGGCCTGCATTTCCATGATATCCACAAGCTCATCGAAGTACTCCAAAAACTCGTCGAAAAAAAGAATACTGTTCTCGTGATCGAGCACAACATGGATCTTGTGAAGGTTGCCGATTGGATCATCGACCTCGGCCCTGAAGGAGGCGACTATGGCGGTGAAATCATTGCGACAGGCATCCCGGAAGCGATTGCAAAAAAAGATACGCCAACGGGCAAAGCAGTTCATGCCATCCTCCATCATAAACCAATAGAAGCGGTCAAAAAGCAAAAGAGGAAACAGAAATTCAATGAGGCGATCCACATCGAAAAAGCTGAGCAGAACAACCTCAAGGGTTTTGATGTTTCGATTCCCCATGGCAAAATCACCATTTGCACGGGTCCTTCTGGCTCTGGGAAATCTTCCCTTGCCTTTGAAACAGTCTATGCCGAAGGACAACGCCGCTATATTGAGTCGATGTCTGCTTATGCCCGCCAGTATGTCAAACAAATGCCTAAACCCAAAGTCGAATCGATCGACGGACTCCTTGCTTCGATTGCCATCGAACAAAAAGCCCACGCTGGCAATCCCCGTTCCACCATTGGTACTATGACTGAAGCTTATGACTATTTACGGGTTCTTTTTGCCCATCTAGGCACCGCCTACTGTCCCGAAACGGGCGAAGAGATCCAATCGATTAGTAAAGAGTTTGTCCTCGACCAGCTGATGGAATTGCCCGAGAAGACCAAAGTGCAAATCCTCGCTCCCGTTGCGCTGAAAGAAGATTTTCAAGTATTGAAAGACCGTCTCCTTCGCGAGGGTTTTTTGCGCATCCGTATCAATGGCGAAATCTTTGAACTCGATACTGATATTCCCTTTGATCTAAGGCGAAAAAATTCACTTCACCTCGTTATTGACCGGCTCATGATTGCACCTAAAGGAAAAAAACGGCTCTATGATGCAATCGACACAGCCGCCAAACTCGCAAATGACACTCTCATCGCCCACTATGATGATAAAGATGTCTTTTACAATCTCGATTTTGCTGTTCCCAGCACGGGAAAATCATATCCTCCCATCACACCTCATACTTTTTCATTCAATACGAAGCATGGCATGTGCTTGGATTGTATGGGACTTGGTTTTCAATATGGCGCCAATCTGCAAAAGCACCGCGTGATCATGCGAATGAGCCCTTTTGCTCTGATGAAAAAGCTATGGAAAGACAATGCCACACATGACGCGCTCGATCTCTTCGTCGAAATACTCGATGAAATCGGGGTTGATCCCGATACACCTCTTGAAAAGCTGCCGGGCAGAGATCTCCAAATCATTTTGAATGGCTCTGATATTCCCCTTAAACTAAAAGGCTATACTTTGCGTTTTGTAGGTCTTGGTCCTGTTTTCGCAGCCCTTGCTAAATCTGCAACCAATTCGCTCAAGCAAGAACTCGGTCCTTGGGTCGATCAGATCACCTGTCCTTCTTGTAAGGGAACACGTCTCAATCCTCTCGCCCGCAATGTGCGCATTGAGGATTCTTCTCTTCCCGAAATATGTGCTTTGCCACTCGATGAAGCTTATGCATTCATTCAAAATCTCAAGCTCAAAGACCGCTTCCTCGATGAAACTCTCGCTCAGCTCAAACACCGCCTCCATTTTCTCAATGCTATTGGGCTCGACTATCTCTCTCTTGACCGCGCCGCTCCCACTCTCTCGGGTGGTGAGACGCAGCGGATCCGCCTTGCACGCCAACTTGGAGGGGGAATGACCGGCTGTCTCTATGTTCTCGACGAACCAACCATCGGCCTCCACCCTCACAACAATGCCCTTCTCAACACTTCACTCAAAACACTCTGCAAGCAAGGCAATACCCTTCTCCTCGTTGAACATGATCCTCTCACCCTCGAGATTGCCGACTATATCATCGACTTCGGTCCTGCAGCCGGCAAACATGGCGGACAGATCATGGCCCATGGCACGCTCGATGCAATTAAAAAAAATCCCCACTCTCTCACAGGTCAGTACCTCAGCGGGAAAAAACAAGTCCCCGTCCCTAAAAAAAGACGCACATGGAAAAAAACTCTTAAAATAGAAAACGCCCGGTTGCACAATCTCCAAAACATCGATGTTGATATTCCCATTGGCATCATTACCTGCCTTACGGGGGTATCGGGTTCTGGCAAATCAACCCTCATGAATGACCTCATTCGCCCCGCCGTTCAACAATCTCTTGCTAAACGGAAAAATCCAGATAGCGTTGAATATGCAGGTGCGCACATCTCAGGCATCAGTGCGTTTGATAAGATGCTCGTCATCGATCAAAACCCGATCGGCCATACCAGCCGAGCCGACGTGAGTACCTATACCGATCTCTCCACACCTTTGCGCTACCACTTTGCTGAGCTCCCCGAAGCAAAATTGCGAGGACTCAAGCCGAAAAATTTCAGCTTCAATCACCTCAAAGGAATGTGCATGAAGTGCTGGGGTCTGGGCAAGCGCAAAGTCGAAATGCAGTTCTTACCGCCCGTGCGAATCACCTGCGATTCCTGCCATGGATATCGCCTCAAACCCTTGAGCCTCCAAGTAAAAACAAGGGGACGCCACCTTGGCCAAGTCCTCCAAATGAACGTTGAAGAAGCGATCGATGAAATCCCTCCCATTCCCAAAGCTCTTCGCATTCTAGAAACCCTTGTTTCTGTCGGACTTGGATATCTGCAGCTCGGCCAAGAGATCGCCACGCTCTCAGGTGGTGAGGCACAGCGCCTTCGCCTTGCACGTGAGCTTGCCAAGCGCTCGACTGGCAAGACCCTTTATCTCTTTGATGAACCCACCATCGGCCTTCATTCTGATGACATCCTCAAACTCCTCAAGATCTTCCATACCCTCGTGGATAAGGGCAATACCGTGCTCATCATTGAGCATAATCTCGACGTGATCAAAAATGCCGATTACATCATTGACCTTGGTCCTGAAGCGGGCATCCGCGGTGGCCAAATCGTGGCCCGAGGTACTCCTGAAAAAATTGCCAAACACCCCACTTCCTTGACAGCAAAGTATTTGAAATACTAGCCTCAAGTTTGGAGGCTCATTTTATGGCAAAACCACTTCTGATGCGAAAAAAAGCAAAAATCGTCGCTCTGATTGTCTTTT
>JAAKFC010000110.1 GCA_011065225.1 Chlamydiota bacterium | reverse complement strand
ATCCCATCCTGTCCACTCTTACGATAGATATTGGCTTCACTATCTCCCAAAGTTGCCGTATAAATTTGATGCGTTTCCTTGTCGATATAGCAAACAACTGCCGTGCTGCCTTCATGATCCCATGCGGAATATTGCGCTACTTTCAGATGAATTTCATCGATGACCTTCTCGAATGCTTGGTGCACATTGCCGTTTGCTTCTTTCAAAGCTTTGGGGAATCTATTTTGAAATTCTTTGCTTGCATATGCAGAGACTTTGCTTCCTCCATGTCCATCAAAAACGCCTGTTAAAGTGCCTTTTTCCATTTCCTTGTAAAAATGGGCATCTTCCATTGTGAGTCTAAGTCCTTGAGCATCCGCAAAATGATGAGAGAGTTTTAGATTGGTAGCTTTCTTTTTTGTTAAGTCTGTCTCTGAAAGAGCTATGGTTTGTGAATATGGATTTCCAAAGTACGGCCCCCCATTATAATGTTCTCGTTGGGCTTTTCGTTGATTTTTTATCATTCTTTTCAAAGTTGCTTGCGAGGAAACGGTTTCTTTCTGCCATAGAATGGAATGCTCCCCGAATAAAGAATAAGCAAGGCGCTCGATCAAGGCGACAGATCCTCCTAAAATCGGCAGATATTCGATGAGAGCGATCAATCGGTGAGCCCAAGTAGATTCAACTTTTGAAAGTTCATAGTGACGATTTGCAAAGGGAATACCAGAAGCTCCTGTAACTACGGAAGTCAATAAATCGCTAAAAGAGGTCTGATAACCATTAACGTGATTTGATAATGAAAAGTTCATAAATAACCTTCTATTTTAGAAAGTATTATAACAAATAAAACAAATAAAGATCAATTGAAAAAATAAGTTATTGAATTGAAAAGGCTTATGAATAAAACGTTCTGCAAACAATCAATTTTTGAGCATTCTCAGAGGCAATAGCGGCGATCTGATCCTGAGAAAGGGCCATTTCTCGCTGGATTCCCTCCAGAATGGAGGGATATTGAGAGGCATTGGCCATTTCATCAAAGAAGCCGACTTCTCCAGAGAGAAGTGATGAGAAGTCCTCTATGCAGAAGAAATCGGCCCCGAAGGCGAGGGCATTCTCTCCACCGAGCTTTAGGCCGTATTCGATTTGTTTATAGAGGTTTGCGGGCTGTCCAAGAAATTTTTTATAGAATACGAGGCCAATGAGCCCATTTCGTCGGATAATCTCTTTGGCAATGTCATCGGGGAGGTTGCGGATGTGGCTCTGGAGCACCCGGAAATTGCTGTGGCTGGCCATGACCCGCAGATCAAGGCTATTGGCATCAATGTAATTGAGGGTCTCGCGCGCTAAGCTATCTGTGGCATGGGCAAAGTCGATGGCAATGCCTTTTCCTGAGAGAAATTTGAGGAGCTCTTTGCCCTCTTCTTTGAGGCCAGAAGAGCTGCCACACCCACCTCCGAAACGATTTTCGCCATTCCATGTGATCCCGATGTAAAGAGGGGAGATGCGTGTGAGGATATTTTCTAGGCGCTTAAAGACATCTTCGAGGGGTTCGTTTTCAAGGCAAAAGCTTGAAGCATTTTCAAATGCTGGAATGATGCTTTCTTTGGAAAAATATTCGGGGTATTTTTCTGGTAGTTCGAGAAAAATTTCCAGTTGGCGGAGTCCAAAGCAAAGGGAATAGATGTTCGTCTCAGAGGAGATGGCAAGGGTTTGGATTTTTACATTGCCCGCTTTGAGCTGAGGGCCTGAGCAGCGAGGTGCAGGATTTAATGGTGTGCGATCGGGGCTCATTGCTAAATAAGCAAGGAGATCACAATGCAAATCAATCACGTCCATGAATTTTACCAAAATCGAGAAGTTCTTCGAAATGCGCAAATACGCGATGTAAAAGGGCTAAGCGATTTTCTTGAAGAGCTGGATCATCAGCTAAGATTTTTACTGTGTCGAATAGATGCGCAAGGGGCTTTTGGAGTTTTGCCATTTCACTAAATGCTTCGGCATATTTTTTTTGTTTCAAAAGATTGGCCCAGGATTTTTCCATTGCGCTGAGTGCAAAAGTCAGTGCTTTCTCAGCCGGTTCTGTGGCTCTTGCTGGGTCAAAAATACCCCCTATTCCCTTTTCAAGCTGCCCTTTTGCTCGTTTGTAGACTTCAAAGAGTTTGGCAAAACTCTCTTCTTTTCGAAAAGAATGTAGGGCCTCGATTTTGCAGTATTGATCATACGGATTGCGGCAAAGGCCTGAGGCTTCGATTTCGTCTTTTAAAAAGCCATAGTCTTCAAAAATGCCGCGAGCACGAGCTGTGATATAGGTCAAGATTTCACCATCTACAAATTCTTCTAGATTGAGTGAGAGTTTGTTTTCGATCAGAATTTTTACAAGGCCGATCGTTTGGCGTCTGAGTGCAAAGGGATCAGAGGAAGAGGTGGGTTTTAGACCCACGCGAAAATAGCTGATGAGGTTGTCGAGTTTGTCGGCAAGACTGACAATTTTGCCCCCATTTGTTTGGGGAAGATCTCCTCCTTCGATGCGGGGCATCCAATGTTCTTCAATGGCTGCAGCTACTTCAGGATCTTCTTTTTGGGCAAGGGCATAGTATTTTCCAATAGTTCCTTGCAGCTGAGGAAATTCTTTCACCATTTCAGAGGCGAGATCGGCTTTGCAAAGATGGGCGGCGCGCACGACATTTTTGGAATCAGCAAGCTGAAGGATATCGTTGAGTTTCTGTGAAAGCTCTACGATGCGCATCACCTTTTCATTCATAAAGCCGAGCTGTTTTTGAAAGAGGATTTTTTCGAGTTTTTGGTTGAAGGCATCAAGTGAGACTTTGAGATCTTGTTCATAGAGAAAAACACCATCTGCAAGGCGTGCTGACAGGACTTTTTGGTTTCCAGTTCGAATGAGATCATTGGGTGTATTGTCTGCTGTGATGATGAACTGGTTTTTGAGTTTGCCCTCCGCATCGGCAACGGGAAAATACTTTTGGTGTTCTACCATTTCGGAGATGAGAACTTCAGGCGGTGCTTTCAAAAAGTCGGGATTGAAATCGGCATAGGTGAGCATCGGCCATTCTGTGAGATGCAAAACTTCTTGCAGCACTTTTTTTTCTTCTAAAATTTTTGCGCCGAGTTCTTTTTGTATTTTGTGTAGTTGATCGAGAATGCTTTGATGCCTTTCCGAGACATCTGCAAGTACTTTGTGTTCTTTCAAAGTGGTGAAATACCCGTTTGCCTCTTTAAGAGAGATTTTTTTCGAATCGAGTTGCGCATGGCCAAAGGTATGATGATCGGAGGAGATATTACCCACCACAAATGGGATCAAATGGGCATCATAAAGTGCGACGATCCAATGGATAGGGCGAGGATAGGCAATATCCATTGTGCCCCAACGCATTTTTTTTGGGAAATCAAGTCCTAAGATCAGTTTCGGCAGTTTTTCTGAAAGGATCTGGTAGATCGATTTGCCTTCTTTTTTCACCGTGGCAAATAGATAATCGTCGCGCAGCTCAAGCTCAGGAATCTCTTTGATGTCCGCGCGCTTGATAGATTCGAGGCCAACCGACTTAAGAAATCCCGCGCCTTGTTTAGTGGCATTGCCATCTTGATCAAAAGCATTCGCTACATTGGGTCCTTTGCGATGAATTGTTTGGTCGCTGCTGCCCTCAACAAGACCGCGGACGATAGCTCCAAGGCGTCGGGGTGTGCCAAATACTTGGATCCCTTCATAAGAAAGATCATGCTCTTTGAATAGGATGCGCAACGCATTTTCGAGGTTTTGTATGCCAATGGGCACAAATGTAGCGGGAAGTTCTTCTGATCCAATTTCGAGTAAAAAAGTTTCACGGCGGTGCTCTTCAAAACTCTTTGGCAAGCTCTTTAATTTTGGCTGAAGGATTTTTTCTTGAGGCATTTTCCCCAAAAGGGGGAAGCCCTCTTTTTCTCGCATGGTGAGATAGGATGCTGCGATGAGCCGCGCTAGATCGCGAATCCGGGCGATATAGCCAGCTCTTTCAGTGACGGAAATGACCCCACGTGCATCAAGCATATTGAAAGCATGAGAAGCTTTGATCACAAAATCATAAGCGGGGAGGGGAAGTTCTTTGGCAATGAGATCTTTTGCTTCTCTTTCATAATCATCAAAGTGACGCTGCCACATTTCAGTAGAGGCATATGTAAAATTATACGCGCTCCATTCCACTTCATTGCGCTTGCAGATGTCGCCATAGGTATAGTGCTCATTCCACTGCATGTCGAAAAAGTTGTCTTTGTTTTGGACATACAGGCAGAGTCGCTCGAGACCATATGTAATTTCAACGCTTATTGGTTTCAGGGGAAGGCTTGCGACTGCTTGGAAATAAGTGAGCTGGGTCACTTCCATTCCATCGATCCACACTTCCCATCCAAGTCCAAAAGCACCTAGGGTAGGTGATTCCCAATCATCATGCACAAAACGCAAATCATGTTCTTCCAGATTGATGCCAATGACTTCGAGGGATTGCTTGTAGAGATCCAAAATATTCATCGGGGAGGGTTTGATAATCACCTGGAACTGATGAAATAGCTGCAGCCGGTTGGGATTTTCTCCATAACGGCCATCACTAGGGCGACGAGATGGCTCGACATACGCTGCTTTATAAGGCTCTGGCCCGAGACATCGTAAAAACGTCGCGGGATTAAAAGTACCAGCCCCTGTTTCCAGATCGTGTCCTTGATGAACAACGCATCCCTGTTTTTCCCAAAAGTCAAAGAGTTTTTGGATGATCTTCTGAAATGTGAGCATAAACGATTAGCATAAAGGGTAAGCCGTTATTGTACAACGGGGTTGGAGAAAACTCTTACCTATGGTAAAATCAAAGTATGGTTGAAGCAATTGAGCCCATCACACCCAAAAAAAGGAAAAAAGTCTACCAGCCCTTTCTGGTGGTGCCCCCTCTTCTTATCCCACAGTGGACAGGAGCGATTTTGCCGTATCAATTCTTTAAAATAATTATTGATAGTGCTAGTCGCGTTGTAGAGACAACTCTTGAAAATTTTCATTGGGAGAAAAAAAAGAGGGATGAACAAGTGAAGCAGGAACGCTTAAGAAGCCTTATTCGAGGTCTTCAAAAAAAGAGTGAGTATATAAATTTTTTATTCAAACGACTAGTAGCAATAATTCAAGTGGCCTGATATACTGGTGCTTGCGGTTTCTCATGGAGTAGGCCTTGAATTTAGCACTTTTTTTGACCCTCGGGCGTATCGTTTTAAGCCCCATTTTCCTTCTCATCTATATCTACCATGTGCAATTGGGGATCAGTCTTCTTACCCTTCCGTTCATTCTCATTGGCCTTGTGGTCCTGGCTGAACTGACTGACCTCTTTGATGGGATGGCAGCTCGCCTCCGCAACCAGGTGACAGAACTGGGCAAATTACTCGATCCGATGGCAGATAGCATTTTCCGCCTCTCGGTCTTTCTCGCTCTTACCCAGGGTTTTGTGAAATTGCCTCTTTGGCTCGT
>JAAKFC010000011.1 GCA_011065225.1 Chlamydiota bacterium | reverse complement strand
CTTCCAAAAGGCTGATATAAACTGAGAAAAGGGAGTGCAATGTGTACTGTTCTTTTTGCAACTTCCGTGTAAGATGAACTTTGTTTGTCTTGCGGCAAATCCTGTTCAAATTGCCGGTGATAATATGGCGGGGTATAGGTTTTGTGAGTAATATAATCAATTTTATTTTGCATGTAAATTATTATATCATTGCTGTCATTAATATGTAATTAATGAGATAATTAAGTTATGAATAAAGTTTTAATGTTGAGTTTAATTTTTTGTTGCAATTTGGCATTTGCAAATTGTTCTTACAAATCCCAAGTGGAGTACATCTGGAACAAGATTTCGCATGAGCGAAAAATAGACACTCCTGCAGGCTATTTGCCTCAGAATATGACAGAATTCCTTACCTCATCTGCTGCTGGAATGGAAGAAGGGGATCGGCTTCTTCTCGCCTTTTATCCGACAGAATGTGGATTTGACTATTTGGTGAAAGAGACCGATCAGTTCACAGATATGCAAGAATTTTTTACCCTCGTGCATGAGCTCGATTTTAAAATCATTTTTTGCTGTCCGCAGCGCCATTTGGCTCAATTTGAAAACCAGGAGCAGATCCAAGCATTTGTACAAAAAATCTTTCAGACTGATTTAAACCGTGAAGACCCGCCTTTGCGCTTTCCCACAAAGATCGTGCTCGCTGAATTAGTAAAAAAATTATAACCAACCTTTCTTTCTAAAGATCCAGAGACCGAAGACGGAGAGGATGGCAGTAAAGCCCATCACAAAGGCAAAGGCAAAGGTATTTTTGGCCAGGGGCAAATTGACATTCATGCCATAGATACTCGCGATCATCGTCGGAATGCTGAGGATAATCGTGAGCGCTGTGAGAAGCTTGATGGTCTTGTGCAGATTATTGGCAAAGATGATCTGATAGGCATTGCGCAGCGAGCGAATTGATTTAAGGACGATACTGCAAAGCTCTTCGGACTGGTGAATGGAGTTGAGGCAGTCTTCAACCAGCTCTTTTTCTTTCTCATAAAGGCTTGTAATCCGACCGCTATGGATTGCTTCTAGAACTGAGCGGGTGGGAACCAAACTTGAGAGGTACTGATTCAGTACCTCTTCATTTTTTGTGAGGGAGGTAATATCCTCACTTTCTACATGGATCATTTCTTTTTCCGCTGAAAGGACGTTATAGCGAACCTTTCGGATCTGTCCCGTAAACTCTTGGTTGATCTTCATCAGAAGGAGGATGAGGAGTTTGGTATTTTGAAGAGTGGAGAATTTGTGGTTCTGATAGAGAAAGTTCTTCACAAGCAGAGAGCGATGAGGACTGATGGTAATGAAATAGTGGTTGGCGAGGATGAGGGTCAAAGTTGAGGTGTAGAGGCCGATCTCTTGGTCAGCGGGATAGCGAGTGAAGATGAGGAGATTGTGATTGCTCCGCTCGATCCGAGGGATCTCATATTTATCGAGGCAATCGAGCAGGTCGGCATAGTCGATTTTAGTGAGGTGGGAGAGCTTCTCAAGGTCGGTGGTGGTCGCCTCGTCGATATGGATCCAAGAGCCATCACGGATCTCGGATAGTTCTTGGATTTCTTCGTCTTTGGCTTTCTTGTAATAGATTTTGAACACGAGCGCCCTCTCTCTATTCAAGCAATGACAAAATTTTTCTTTAATTGCAAGGAACGGTAGCTTCGAGCACAGAGAGTCTCTTTTCTAGGGCCTCTATACGGCGTATATATGCGTCAATCTTGCGCAGATGGACCTGCGTTCGGTTGTGCTCTGAAAGGGTCACGACGGGGCTGCCAGCGTACCTGCCATTCTTTTTGATGGTTTTACTTACTCCGCCGCGGGTGGCGATCATGACGAAATCGGTGATTTCAAGATGGCCAACGATTCCGACTTGGCCTCCCATCATCACATTGCGTCCCGTCTTTGTGCTGCCGGCAATTCCCGTTTGGGCGGCGATTATATTATTTTCGCCGAGGTCGTTGTTGTGGGCGATTTGGACAAGGTTATCGACTTTGGTTCCACGTGCAATGCGGGTCGTTTTGAAGCGAGCTCGATCGACGGTGGTATTGGCTCCGATTTCGACATCGTCTTCGAGGATGACATTGCCTAATTGCTCGAGCTTGGTGTGCTCGCCTGTTTCGCTCGTGGTATAACCAAAACCACAGGAACCAATGACAGCGCCTGGTTGGAGGATGACGCGATTGCCGAGGGCGCAGTATTCGCGGATAGTTGTGTGGGCATGAAGAAGGCAGTCGTTGCCAATTTGCACTTCTGGGCCGATATAGGCATAGGAGCCAATGATCGTGTTGTTGCCAATTTTTGCGTCTTGATCAATGACAACATAGGGACCGATATTTACATTTTCGCCGAGTTTTGCGGTCTCGTGGATGACGGCGGTGGGATGGATGCCGGTAAAGCCGGTGGTTTTGCGCTTTACGTGGATGGCTTCGGCAATTTGCTGGAAGGTACGAGAAGGATTGTCAGAGATGAGGTAATTTTTGTTTGGAATGAGTTCTTCTTCTTTACTAATGCAAATCACTCCGGCATTTGTTTTCGCAAGCAGGGGAGTGTAGCGGCTATTGGCGAGAAAAGAGGCATCCGTTAAAGTGGCTGATTCGAGATCCGCCACTGCTGTAATGACATGGTCAGGGTTCCCCTGGAGTTTAGCCCCAGTGAGATTGGCAATTTCTGTTAATGTGAATTTCATTTTTTCACTTTTTCGGTTTTGGCATCATTTTGCTCAAACATGCGGTCCATTTCAGCAACAACGAGATTCGTTACATCAAGTGTGGGTGCGGCAAAGAAGCAGGCCTCTTTGCTCATGACCATGTTGAGTTTTTTGTCTTTGGCTACTTTTTCAGAAGCTTCTTGGATGTTGGCGCCAACGGTTTGCATGACTTTCATATTGGCTTGTTGGAGCACCTGATAATATTGATTTTGATAACGGCCTATTTCTTCGTTGAGCGTGCGGAATTTGTTTTTCATTTCTTCTTCCGCCTCAGGAGAAAGTCCGTCCATATATTCCGAATCATTGAATTTTGCTGCGATTTCATTGGTTTGTTTTTCAGTGTCCTCAAGCAGGGAACTCATTTGGTTTTTGAGAGCGTCAAATGAAGTTTGCTCATGTTTGCCGAGTTTAGAGTCGGACATGCAACTGGTAAAGTTGACTACTCCAACTGAGGGTTTGGGTTCTGATGCAGCAAAGCCTCCGGCGCAGAGGCCGAGGATCATAAGAGCTGAGAGAAGTGTTTTGCGAAGCATGTTATCTCCTTATTTAAGTTAAAATTGTCCCCCGAGAGAGAAAAAGAATTTTCGTTTCGTCCCTTTTTGTGCATTCACAGGAAAACCATATCCAAGGGTAATCGGCACTTTGCCGAGGACGTCGACGTTCACACCGAAACCATAGCTCATTCGATAGGTGCCAAAGTCAAATACTTGATCAGAGACATAACCGGCATCGATGAAAGCAAAGGCATCGAGTATGGGTAAAATTTCATGTACATATTCCATTGTGACCAGCGAGGAACTAATTCCCCCGGTAGGATCGCTAAGGCCTTTCTTTTCTTCGCCTTTTTTATTTTCTTTATCGAAACGAGGTCCTAAAATGAAATCTTTGTAACCACGTACAGATGCGACGCCTCCTAAGAAAAAGCGTTCACTCAAAGGGATTTTTTCGAAGTCGTTTGTTTGTCCGTAAGGGAAGATGAAACGGAAATCAGCTCGGTATTTCATATAGCTTCTGCGTGTCAAAGGAGTGTAAAAGCTATTGAGGGAAGCGGCTCGGAAGAAATAGGTATCTCCACCTACTCCTGCTATTTCTCCATCAAGGGCAGAGCGAATGCCTCGATGAGGCTTGATGGCGCTGTCTGTGGAGTCATAGATGAGTGAAGCGCCAACTCCAGAGAGAATCCCATTGCGGCTACCAGAGGTGATTTTATCTTCATTGCTCTCGGCTCTTTTAATATCATCGTCAATGTCAATGTCATAGTTTTTAACTCTGTATTTAAAACCGTAGGAAAGATAGGGGCTTAGAGGATAGGAGATAAAAGCGCCCAAATTATAGGTAGCGATATTGTAGTCTTTGGATTGCAGCTCATTTTTTACGGTTGCTGAAAGTTCAAATCCAAGCCTCCATAGAGAATCGAGAAAATAGGGGGTGAGCCATGACACCATATAATTTTGGTTGCGGCTGCCAAATGTAGCGCGCATATGTAAGAATTCGCCGCCACCTCGCAATCCTGAGAGTCCTTGGCTTCCAATTCTAGAAAGGCCTCTGTAGTTGAAGTTTTTTTCTTGAAGATCAAGCGCGCCAAATATGTTGTCGGCAGAGCTAAAACCCCCAGAAAGACTGATGTTGCCAGTCTGTTGTTCTTCCACTTCGATGTAGATATCGCGGTAGTTGTCGCCAAGAGAGAGGTCGTCTTGCGTGCGTACGGCATAGACATTGACGGTTTTGAAGTAGCCGATATTTTCCAGACGAGCCTGAGTGACTTTTAGCTTGAGCGAATCAAATGTTTCGCCAGGGACGAGGAGCGACTCGCGCAATATAACACGATCTTCTGTTTGGACATTTCCAATGATCCGGATCATCCCGATGCGGTATTCGCGCCCTTCATCGACATGAAAGTGGACGTTATAGACGGGTGCATTTTGGACGAGTTGGGTTTCATGGGTGACGCTTGTGTCAATGAAGCCTTTGCGTCCATAGAGGTCTTTGATTGCTTCTGTTGTTTTCTGGAGTTTTTCTGGAGAGTATGTCCCACTTGGCCTTGCTGTGAAGATCCGTTCGACTTCTTCATCAGTGAAGAGGATATTGCCGTCAAAACTGACTTGTCCAAAGTGATAAAGGGCCCCTTTTTCCGCAGAAATGTCGATGATGATTTTGCCTTTCGAAGAGGATTCTAGTAATTGGATCTGGATTCTGGCATCGGCATAGCCTTCATTTTGGAGATAGTCGAAGATGGTGAGCCGATCTTGTTCGAGTGCTTCTTCAATGAAGCGCCCTTTTCCTGTGAACCAGCTAGTCAAAGCGCTGTGCTTTTTGGTATAGAGCTTATGAACGATATCACTTTCTTCTTGCTTTGTGAAACCGTGGAAGACGATGTCGTTGACCTTTCCAGCTCGTCCTTCCGAGATAGTGATGATAACATCCACTTCTCCTGTTTTGGCATCGGGGACGAGGCGGTAGGAGAGTTCCGACTCAAAATAACCTTTTTTGATGTAATACTCTTTGACCTTGTTGAATGATTTATTGAACTCGGTGCGGTTGAAAATTGTGCCGGGCTTGATGTCGAGTTCTTTTTTGAGGGTGCGCTCTCTGATGTATTGATTTCCCTTCCATTCGATTTTATTGATGATGGGGCGGAGCCATACCTTCAAAATAATATCGACCTGTCCTTCATCGATCTGGAGTTGAGGAATGACCCGGTCGTAATCATTGGCGAGTTGTTTGAGGTCCTGGTCAAAAACGTATTGGGAGAATGGATCGCCCTGTCTTGTGCGTAGTTTTGCAACAACGGTTTGCTTATCAAAAGAAGAGCCCTCGGGCAAATTTTCTATTTTGACCTCGATTTTCCCCACTCGTCTATTTTCATAGGTTTGAATGGTAGGAGGCTCTTGCGCTACAGCTTTGCTGGCAAGGCCTGAAGAGAGAACAAGAGAGAGGCAGAGGAGCAGTTTGTTATTCATGAAAGAGCCAATTATATGCATGTAGGGGAAATTCAGCCAAGTGAAAAATACGATCGAGTTTGGACATTTCAAAAAAATTAATTGTAAGGAAGGTTTATATAGGGGACTCTCCATAGGTTTTTTGCGCGGCAATTTCAGTTGCCGCGTCCAGCACTTCGTGTCACTTACGCTGATTCTGGCTGTGGAAAATCACCCCTTACTCCGGACCCCGTGTAATTACACTGTGGTCCGATCGAACGGGGCAATTTTCCTTTGCCATAACAGCCATTGGCTGGAAGAGCATTTCAGCAGGATTGCACCTGCCTCAATGTCATCTTCCAGGGCCAATTTAGATTGTTTCTGCCAAATAATGTGGCCCTGTGAGGGACATAAAAGAGGGTGAAACCCGATTTTTATGCTCGAGCAGCCCGCGGCGACTAAGGCAAAGGAAAATTGGCCCGTGCGAAAAGGGATCAGTGCTTCGCACGGACCTTTGAGCGTAGGGACCGATTTGCCGCAGCCATCGTCGCTCAAGACGCGCTAGCGCTGGACGCGGCAACTGAAATTGCCGCGCAAAAAACCTATAGAGGTCCTCAACAAAGAATTTCATCCCTATTTTTTTTTTATTTTTTATTAGAATATTTGCCTTCCTGTGAAGGCTTTTTCGAGGGTGCCATAGTCGACGAAGTCGAGAGAGCTTCCCATCGGAAGACCAAAAGCTAGGCGGGTGGTCTTGACGCCTAGTGTGTCGAGTTTTTGTTTGATAAAAAGAGCTGTCGCATCTCCTTCTAAAGTCGAATCTAGCGCAATGATTACCTCTTGGACTTCATGCTCAGAAAGGCGCTTTTCTAACTTGTCGAGGGTGAGTTGGTCGATGGAGCGGCCTTCTAAGGGGGAGAGTAGGCCGCCGAGAACATGGTAAAGCCCCTTGAAGGCATGTGTTTCTTCAATAGCATAGACATCGCGAGGAGAGGAAACGAGGCATAGCATTGAAGGATCACGTATTTTTGAACTGCAAAAAGCACAGGCGCCAATATCTTTGAGACAGCCGCAGGTATCGCAGGGAGTAACTTTTTCTTTGAGAATGCCCAATTGATGTGAAAATTTTTTTAAATCCTCTTCAGGCCAGTCGAGTAAATAAAAAGCAAAGCGCTCAGCGGTTTTTCGCCCCACCCCAGGAAGTTTCTTCAAGTAGGCGATTAAAGTTAAAAGTTCACTTGGATATTGGTTCATAAGAGCTCAGTATGTCAGAGTCTTAGGTTTTGCTTCAACTTTATGGGCTATTTGCGTATAATAGCTAATTTATGAAACAGGCAAAAATTATCGGTACGGGTTCGTATCTTCCTAAAAGAGTTCTCACTAATGCTGATCTCGAAAAATTAGTTGATACTTCTGATGAGTGGATCATTTCCCGCACGGGAATGCGCGAGCGGCGTATTGCAGGTGAAGAGGAGTACACTTCGGATATGGGCATTCAAGCAGCCAAAAAGGCGATTGAAAAGGCCAAGATTGATCTCAAAAGCATCGATCTCATCTTAGTAGCAACACTGACCCCTGATTATATGTTTCCCAGCACGGCTTGTATCATTCAGGCGGCCCTCGGCATTGAAGCTGCTGCTATGGACATCCAAGCAGCTTGTTCGGGCTATATCTATGGTCTTTCCGTTGCCAAAGCGTTTGTTGAGTCAGGGCGTTATCGCAATGTTTTGATCATTGCTTCAGAAAAGCTTTCCTCGATTGTTGATTACGAAGATCGGAGCACCTGTGTCCTCTTTGGAGATGGGGCCTCATCTTGTGTCGTCTCCTCTGAAGGAAAGGGCCTTGTGATCCGTGATGTGGTTCTCGGTTCTGATGGGAATCTAACAGAAATTTTGAAAATGCCCGCTGGGGGATCTCGCAATCCGGCAACGAAAAAAACGGTTGAAGAAAAAATGCATTGCATCAAGATGGAAGGGCGTGAAACTTTCAAACACGCAGTGAGACGGATGGAATCCTCATCAAGAGAGTGCATTGACAAAGCTGGCTTATCAGAATCGGATATCAGCTGGCTCATCCCGCACCAAGCCAACATTCGGATTATTGAAGCCATTGCCAAGCGATTTCAGATGCCAAATGACAGAGTCTTTATCACCGTGGACAAGTATGGCAATACTTCCTCTTCTTCTGTCGGGATTGCTCTCGATGAACTTCTTGATGAAAAACCGATCTCTTCTGGAGATCACATCCTCCTCACCACTTTTGGTGCAGGATTAACCTGGGGATCAACGGTACTGACCAATGAGTAGAAAAGTGGCATTTCTGTTCCCCGGACAAGGGGCGCAGTATCCTGGTATGGGGCGAGATTTCTTTGAAAATTTCTCTGCAGCGAAACAAGTTTTTGCAAAAGCAGATGAGATTTTAGGCTATCCTTTTTCCGAGTTGATTTTCAATGGCTCAGCAGAAAAACTCACTCTTACAAAGAACAGCCAACTTGCCATCTTCATTACGAGTATCGCTATTTTGCGCGTTCTTCAAGAGCAAAATCCTGATCTCAAACCAACCATGTGTGGAGGCCTCAGCCTAGGCGAATATACAGCCCTTGTCGCAGCTGGAAAATTGACCTTTGAAGAAGCACTTCCTCTTGTAAAAGCGCGCGGAGAATTTATGGACGAGGCATGCACAAATCGTCCTGGAACAATGCAGGTGGTTTTAGGGCTTGAGCTCCCCATAGTCGAAGAAGTAGTAAGTGGTCTATCAGGTGTATGGATTGCGAACCTCAATTGTCCCGGCCAAATCGTCATCTCTGGGACCAAAGAAGGGATTGAAAAAGCGGCTAGCCAGCTCAAAGAAAAAGGAGCACGTCGTGTGATGCCTCTCGATGTATCAGGCGCGTTTCATAGCGGTTTGATGCAAAGCGCACAGGATCGCTTAGCTCCACTCATTCAAGAAGTACACATGAGTAATTCCGATGTCGTTCTGGTAATGAATGCTTGTGGAGACAAAGTCGAAGCACTCGAAGAGCTGCGAAAAAATATGATCGAGCAGGTTATAAGTCCCGTTTGCTGGCAAAGCTGTGTGGAATCTATGGTAGACAGCGGCGTGGAACTATTTATTGAAATGGGCCCAGGCAAGACGCTTGCCGGAATGAACAAGCGGATCGGGGTCCAAATTCCCACAGTTTCTGTGGAAAAAGTAGAGGAGGTCGAATATGCACCAACTACTTAAAGGGAAATACATTCTCATCACTGGCGGAACTGCCGGCATTGGCAAGCAGATTGCATTGACTTTTGCAGAGCATGGAGCGAGTGTTGCGATTTTTGGAACCAATAAAGAGCGTGCTGAGCAGGTCATTGAAGAGCTTGCTGCTCATAAGGCCAGTGATGAACAAAAGTTTATCGCTGAAATCGTCAATGTTTCTGACAAACAGGCAATTGCTGCGGCTATTCAAGACATCTTGGAAAAATGGGGCGCCATTGACGTGCTTGTCAACAATGCTGGCATTACGCGCGATGGTCTTCTGATGAAAATGAGCGAAGAGCATTGGGACGAAGTGATTGACGTCAATCTCAAGTCCGTTTTCAACACATGCCAAGCGCTTGTTCGTCCTATGATGAAGGCACGCTCTGGAAAAATCATCAATATTTCTTCTGTCGTTGGCTTGACAGGAAATGCAGGGCAGGTGAATTATTCTGCTTCTAAGTCAGGTGTGATTGGCTTTACAAAATCCCTAGCGCAAGAACTTGCGACGAGGGGAATTTGTGTGAATTGCATTGCGCCGGGATTTATCTCAACGCGCATGACCGATGCACTGACCGATGGCCAGAAAGAGGGCATTCTTAAGAAAATTCCAATGGGAAGGATTGGGAATGCAAAAGAGATCGCAAATGCGGCTCTCTTTTTAGCAAGTGATATGTCCACCTATATGACGGGGCAAGTTCTGACAGTAGATGGCGGAATGGTGATGTAACTAAAAAATAACCAAAGAGGGTATATGGATACAAAGGATAATCTTATGTCGATTGAGAAAGAAGTAATAGACATTGTGGTTGAACAACTTGGAGTTGATGCTACGGATGTGACTTCTGAAAAGTCTTTTGTCGAAGATCTCAATGCCGATTCACTCGATCTGACAGAGCTCATCATGACATTTGAAGAACGTTTTGGCTTTGAAATTTCTGAAGAAGACGCAGAGAAACTCAAGACAATCAACGACGTCATCGAGTACATCAAGCAAAAGAAAGCATAAGTGATAAAGACCCTTAGAGGGTCTTTATTTTTGATTCCCTAATTTGTTTAGGTCTTCTTTAATGCGATCGATCACCCCAATAAAATCATCTTGAAACTGGAGTTTTTGAGGGGTTGATTTTAGATCTTCTGTAGATTCTCGTATTTTTTTCACATTGAAAAAAAGGTCTTGCAGCAAGCGATTTGTATCTGGGCTAGGCTCTGGAAAAAGATGATTCAGGTCCTGCATTTTCGCTTCGAGAATCTCGAGTAATTGAAAAACTCTTTGATAGATTTCAGGCGTATCAAATCGGTTCAAGCTTTGCTTTTGGAGTATATCCAAATGTTCTAGGGTCTCTAGAATTTCTCTTTTGACAGACTCTTCTGATGGTTGTTGCATTCTATTACTCTACAACAAAGCTAATTTTTACAATGACTCGAAAGGTAGAAACCTTATTGTCACTTACATTTGCATGGATATGATCGATATCCACATGTTTGATATTTTTGACAGATTTTCCAACTTCTTGGAGTCCTGAATTGATTGCCTCTTCGATGGTTTTTCCTTCACAAATGATTTCAAGGACTTTTGCAACTGACATAATTTACCTCCTATTTACTTTTTCAATTTCACCATAAGAAAAATGTGATTAAATGCCAAAACTTTTTGAAACATGGTGAAGGAGCGCTGTAGCCCTTTTTCATTTGATTTTATAGGAGCCATCAATTGCTAATTTTATCATCCCCTACTAAGGGTAATATTGACACAACAGTGAGAGCAATTATCACAAACTTCTTAGACAAAGGAGGCAATTCCTACCCAAATATAGCTGAGTTGCTAGAAACAATTGGAAAAAATAACATCTTCTGTGCCGTAATGGAAGGGAAAGTTTCTAAGATCGTAGAAGCATTGAACTCTCAAGAAGATTCAAAGAATATATAAAGTTTCCAATTCTATCTCAAAATGATTTCAACTCAACCCAAAAGTTGCGGACTTGCTGCTGGGGAACGAGGTTTTTGAAGAAATGGAGCTTATTAAACTCTTCGGGAGTGATCTCGAGGAGTTTTTTTTCGTATGGAAGGACGGTGAGTTCCTCATATGGGAGAAGGAAGGCGGGGAAATAGCCATATTCTTCGAAATGCATTTTCATGGACTGTTTTCTGTAGATGTAGTTGAGAAATTCGTAAATGTACTCTTCTTTGGTGCTTGCTCTGGGAATACAAAAGTTTTCAATGGTAATGAAGGAGCCTTCTTGGGGGACTACGAAATCGATATTGGGATAAAGGTTGTGGATTTTGCGGATATAAGAATTGGATGTCACAGCAATGGGGCAGTTTCCTGTAGCAATGAAGTACGGAGCTCGAAAATCGGAATAGGCTTCTACCCAGTTGCGTTGCTTGAGAAGGAGGTCTTTGATTTGGGTAAACTTTTCAGGAGTGATGTCTTCTGGTTTCCCAAATAGATAGAAAGCAGCCAAAGCAATGGCTTCGATGGGATCATTTTGCACGGCAATGCGATAGTTGATGATCTCGCTGTCATAGATTGCCTTCCAAGAGGGTGTGAAAGGGCGATTTTTAAAAAAGTTGCGATCAACGCCAAGCCCATAGATTTCCCATGAAAAGGGGACCGAGTAGCGATTGCCTGGATCAAAGGAAAGATTGAGCAGAATGGGATTGAGTTCATTCCAAAAATCGATTTTGGCATGGTCAAGGGGTTTGAGGAGGTCTTCTTTGACTAGGAGTTTAATTGTGTAGTTGGAGGGCATGATGAGGTCGTAACCAACGCCTTTTGTGGCTTGCATTTTGACTTGCAATTCTTCATTGGTGGCATAAAAGCTCAAATTGACTTTGATTCCGGTCTCTTTTTCAAAGTCGGCGAGCACATCAAAACTGAGAATATCGCCCCAGGCAAAGATGTTGATGCTTTTTTCTTGGGTAGGAAAGATTTTCCATGTGGGGAAATAAAGAACGGTGAAGATGAGGAGAATCCAGAGGAAAATGATGCTCAGTCGCTTAACGAATTTCATTAGAAGAATCGGATCCTTGTTTTAAGTGAAAAGAAAAAGAGGACAAGTAGTGAGCTCAAAAAGAGAAGGACAGAGGAGAGAGCATTGACGATGGGGGAGACTCCTGTGCGGATCATTGAGAGAATATAGAGAGAAAGGGTTTGTGCGGTGCTGCCAGCGCAAAAATAGGAGAGGATGAAGTCATCAAAGGAGAGAATAAAAACGAGAACAGCGGTCATGATGAGTGCAGGGCGGAGCAAGGGAAGGGTGACTTTGAAAAAGGTTTGCAGGGGGGTGGCTCCCAGTACAAAAGAGGCTTCTGAAAGGTTGGGATCGAGTTCGCGAAATCGAGCATAGACAATGGGGACGACGAAACCAAGGCCGAGGACGGAATGTGCAAGAATGAGTGTGATGAGCCCCAATGGAATGTGGATCATGGTGAAAAAGGAAAGGAGGCTGACGGCCAAAACGGTTTCAGGGACGATGAGGTTGCCATAGAACATCCCTAAAAATTTCCCGATTTTCCCTCCTTGAGCAGCGTAGAAAATGAGTCCAATACCCGCGGCAAGGCTGATGAGGGTGGCAGATGAAGCAATGATAAGGGAATTGCCAAAGGCTTTCCAAAGATAGATATCTTGGAAGAGCTCGCGGTACCACTTGAGGGTGAAATGGCTCCATGGCGCGGGGAAGCGATCGATGTTAAAGGAAAATACAATGAGGATGAAGATAGGCACATAGAGAAAGAGGTAGGTGCAAGCAATGATGACTAGGGAACTGATGCTGCCTATCGATCTCTTTTTATCCATGGCGTACTCTTGGCTTAAGAAGCTTGCTTAGCAAGATATAGAGAAAGATCGTGCTTATGATGAGAAAAACACCGCTGAGAAGGGTAAAAGCAGCTCCAAGTGAGCCTGTTCCTTCTCCCAAAATATATTGAGAAACAACGGTTCCCACAAACATTTGCTTATCGCCACCCATGAGTTCTGGAATGGCGAACTCTCCAAATGAGGGGATGAAGACGAGAAAAAAACCGGCTTTGATCCCGCGGCTGATGAGGGGAAGGAGAATGCGGCGAAAGGTGGCGGTAAAACTTCCGCCAAGATCATAGGATACTTCGATCAGAGTGTAATTGAACCTCTCGAGAGAGGTATAGAGGGGCAAAACCATGAAGGGAAGATAATAATACACCATCATAATCATGATGGCGGGAATGGAATTGAGCATGCGCAGCGGTTCGCTGATTAGGCCGATATTCGTTAGGAGGTTGTTGATGAAACCCTGATTTTCCAAAACATAGAACCAGGCGTAAACGTGCAATAGAAAGTTGGTCCAAAAAGGGACGATGAGAAAGAAGAGAAAAATATTGCGGTATTTGCGTCCGCGAAAAGCCAAAAAGTAGGCGAGAGGAAAGGCGATGAGAAAGCAGATGCAGGCATTCGATAAGGCTAGCAGAAGAGAGGCTAGAATGACTTTGAGGTAGGTAGGAGTGAGAAATAGGCGGATATGTTCAAAGGTAAGCCCTTCAATTTTTCCCACTTCTGTGATTTTGAGGAAGCTCGAAATGACGATGAGGAAAAGGGGGATATAAAAGAAGAGGACCTGCCAAATGAGGGCAGGGATGCCAACAGCGAAAGGGAGCTCAGAGCGTCTGGGGGTAGAGGGAAATCCGATCTTCATTTTTCGAGCAGAACTGCATTCTCCTTTTGCCAATAGAGGTAGACCTCATTGTCATAGTCAATATCTTCATGAGAAAAATGCTCTTCATTTTGCTCAAAGACTTGGATTTTATCTTTATTTTCTAGAATTACATTATATTGTGTGGAGCGCCCGTAATAGACGATGGAATCGACGATGCCCTTCAATTGATTTGAAAAATTCTTGGCTTCTGTTTTTGAGATGAAGATTTTTTCAGGGCGAATGCTCATTACGATTTCATGTCCCTCTTTCATCCACTCTTTTTTCTTTGGAATGAAAATTTTAAATCGGCCCAGTTCGAGAATTTCGATCTCGGGTTCGGTGTCGAGCTCTCGTAGTTTGCCATGCCAGATGTTTGTGGTTCCCACGAAACGGGCAACAAAAGACGAGTGGGGAAACTCATAAATTTCTTTGGGGGTCCCAATTTGTTCGATTTCTCCATGGTGATTCATGATGGCCATTTGATCGGCAACAGCGAGTGCTTCAAATTGATCGTGGGTCACGTAGATGAAGGTGGTTTCGAGCTTGTCTTGCCAATCGATGAGCTCGATGAGCATTTTTTCGCGCAGTTTAAAATCGAGGGCTGCCAGGGGTTCATCGAGAAGGAGTACGTCGGGCTCGTAGATGATGGCGCGGGCTAGTGCCACACGCTGTTGTTGTCCACCAGAGAGCTGGCTGGGGAGTTTGTAGATATGGGCTTCGAGGTGGAATGCTTCAAGTATTTTAAAAACTTTTTGGTTGATCACCTCTCGTGGGATTTTTTTGAGACGGAGACTATAAGCGACATTTTCAAAGACATTGAGGTGGGGAAAAAGGGCATAATTTTGGAAAACGATGTTGATGGGTCTTTCATTGATTGGTTTGCGTGTGATATCATCCTCACCGAGATAGATTTTTCCAGAATCCACATTCTCAAGCCCTGCGATGAGCCTCAAAAGCGTGGTCTTCCCACAACCACTGGGTCCGAGCAAAGCAAAAAACTTGCCGCCTGGGATCAGAAGATCCATTTTCGGGAGAATAAGCTGTCCATGAATCGATTTGGACAAGCCTTCTAGTTTGATATTGCGCACAGGTAAGGATTGTACAGAATTTCCATATTTTCCTGGAACTTATAGCGTCTTTTTTGTAAAACTTTACTTTTTGAACTTTGGGCAAAGAAGATGCAAAAAAGAAAACTTGTCATTATTGGATCTGGCCCAGCGGGCTATACTGCTGCCATTTATGCAGCGCGAGCAAATCTCGAGCCTCTTCTCTATGAGGGATTTTTTTCCGGTCCTGCAGGTGGACAGCTCATGACAACGACCGATGTGGAAAACTACCCGGGTTTTCCCGAAGGGATCATGGGCCCTGAGCTGATGCTTCTCTGCAGGAAGCAAGCGGAGCGCTTTGGGACTGAGGTTCTCACTGAAGATGTGACGACAGTGGATCTCTCTTACCGTCCTTTTAAAGTGGTGGGAAGTAAGACTGAAGTCGAGGCGGAAGCTCTCATCATTGCCACAGGAGCAACTGCCAATCGCTTGGATGTAGAGGGAACAAGAGATGGGGAATTTTGGCAGAAGGGGGTAACTGCTTGTGCCATCTGTGATGGTGCTGCTCCGATTTTTCGCGATAAAGAACTCTATGTGATTGGAGGAGGAGATAGTGCTTGTGAAGAAGCGATCTTCCTCACCAAATTCGGGAGCAAAGTCTTTCTTGTTCATCGCCGCGATCAGTTGCGCGCATCCAAAATCATGGCTGAGCGGGCGATGAAACATCCCAAAATTGAGGTGCTCTGGAATCATGTCCTCGAAAAAGTAGAAGGGGATGATATAGTCCGATCAGTCACTCTCAAAAATGCACAATCAGCTCAGACACAAAAAAGAGATGCCAGCGGTGTGTTTTTTGCCATTGGATTCAATCCCAATACTGATTTTCTAGATGGACAACTCGAGCTCAAAGAAAATAAATACCTCAAAGTTACGCCTGGGTCGACAACAACGAGTGTGGAAGGCGTTTTTGCTGCAGGGGATGTCCACGATCATATCTATCGCCAGGCTGTCTCTGCAGCTGGGGATGGTTGCATGGCAGCACTCGATGCGGAAAGGTGGCTGAGTGCGCAAGGACTCATCGATTGATGAAAAGATTGCTCTTTTTATTTTTAGTGCCGAATTTCTGTTTTGGTCTGGAGGAAAAACCTTGGTTTGGCGATTGCTTCGAATTGCATTTTCGCCCGCTCTATGATTATAACTTTTTCAATAAAGTCAGTAATGCCATCCCTTCACAAAAAGGGACTTTCAACACGCATGTCTTGGCATTTGGGCTTGATGTGACAGCTCCAGAGACTTGGAATTTTGAAGCAGAGCTCGAATTTGCTGACACAACGCCTGTTTCTTTCGGGTATCGCAGTTTTGCTTTTCAAGCGCGAAAACTTTGGCTAGATGATGTCTGTGGGGATCCCATTAGCCTCACAACGGGGTTTGTCTATCGTGATGCCTCGACGAGAATGCGAAAGGCCCTAAGCACTCCTTATCATGCGCGCGGAAATTTTGAATTTCACACGGCAATTGGCAAGGAGTGTAGCCAAGGGTGCTATTGGACTTTTCGTACTTTTGCGATCGCAGCAATTGGGCAAGGGACGGAAGGATCTCCTTGGCTGCGAGGAGATCTCTATTTCTGGTGGAATATTTGTGACTGCCATCAGTTTCGTCTCTTTGCTAAGAGCTACTGGGGATTGGGAAATCGGAAAATTGTTCCCCTGGATGATTTCAAGAATTGGGCAAGAATTGGC
>JAAKFC010000109.1 GCA_011065225.1 Chlamydiota bacterium | reverse complement strand
TGAAGCCGACCAAGAATACTGCCTCAAACACCTTGATAATGAGCAAGTGCTGACACTCTGCAACCTCCTTTCAGACAAGACCCCACCGCAATTTTTAAAACAACTCCTCCAAAGCCCTCGTAGCGATACCATTTGGCAAACCGCCGCCGCAATTCTCTATGACCAAGCAGCTGAAGATCTTCCCACCGATCTGAATCTCGAAGATGCCAAACGCCGCTTCATCGAGCTCAAAGCCCCCCAAGTCGTAGTAGCTAAACTGAAAGCCCCACCAAAGACCACTGCAAATACTTACAAAGTGCAATCAGGCGACAGCCTTTGGAAGATCGCACGCGATCACAATACCACCGTTAAAGCCCTTCGCCAAGTCAACGACCTGCATAGCGATTGCCTCAACATTGGCCAAACCCTCATGATTCCTTAAAACTTTGTCATTGACAGTAATTTTGGTTGTGTAGTTTAATTTTTACTATATAAATTTAGAGTACATTAAGCATGCCTAAAAAAAAGGGGGCCTTATGACAGTTTCATTTCTTTCGCAAACATGTTCTTATATTCCTTTTTGTGAAGGAGTAACTAGCTTCATCAGTAATTATGGAAAAACAACAATTTTGGCAGCAGTCGGATTATATGTAGTAGCAATAATACGTTCTGGATTGCCACAAGTCAACCGCGAGCCCGTTCAGTCTGGGCTTGATAAGTCTGTAGAGCTAATTCAGAGAATGGTTTCTACAAAGCCGTATTTATTTTTTTCTGATGAAGAAACTGAACACAATAAATTTTTTTTCTTGAGCAATGATTATCAACATGGACTCTTTGATGAAAATAATAAATATTACTCTACTGTAAATGCATTTTTAAAAGAAAAACAACTCACTTGTCGAGGAAACAATAACACTACTGAAGTTGAAAATAAAATTAAAGAAATGGAAAAAGCTCATAGATATAAATTTATTGATCGTGAAGATATGAAAGAATGTCTATTGGCCACGGGCAAAACCTATCTCGTATATCATGCTCCGAAAAAAGATCAAGATAGGGATTGGTCAGATGATTTTGATGGAGAAGGAGCAAATATGCTCGGTATAGCCCTTATGAAGATACGACAAGCTTGTGGTGGCAATGGAGTTGTTGATCGCCCTAAAGAACTAAATGAATTCTATAGTACTTTGAAATCAGGTTTTTACTTTAACTAACTTGCTTTCTATCGCATTGAATAAAAGAAATCATCCTAAATAAAATGTTCAATCAAATGAGTGGCTTAGAACTAGACCCAGAGAGAGGGCAAAGCAACCAAAAAATGGTCCAAAAAAATAACTCGTACTAAAAATAAATTTTATTTTACACTAAAAATGCATGGAAATTGAAGATTTGAGCTTTCAAGAAAAAACTCTAGCATGGGCAATGGCGATGTCTTTTGTGTCGGTGTTTTTTTGAGGAAGTAGAGCTATTATCGTTTACCAGTTTCCTCATTATGACGATGACTTCCTTTGAACATAGTTTTACCCAAAATGCCTTCCTTGATGAAAACTGCATTATGGGGAAGCCTCTTCGGAGGATTCTGCTGTCCTTTTTTTGAGTTTAAAGAAGCGAGATCACCCGAGCACCTTTTTACCAATTTTTATGCTGCAAACAAATGTGCAACAATTTTTTATAGCATGCTTTTTGAAAATGAGAATTATAAGCAAGGAGCGAACACATTTTTCTTTGTTCTTGCCACCTACGCTGTAGCAAAAATGACCTACAACAGATTTTTTCGCTACGTGCCTATGTAACTCATTTAAATGAGATGAGATTATGTAACAAACATAAAAAACCGATTTTTGTGAGGTTTTTGTTTTTTATGCTAGGTGGTTTTTTATTAAGAGAATGAAGTAATGATTGTAAATACAGTTCTTGGGTTAACAAAAATGGCTTTCGAAGCTGGGGTAATTGCTTCTAGTATAAAAGCTTTTGATCCAGCAAGCGAATTTTTATCTGACATAGCTAATGGAGTAGTCGGTGGCTATTTTGGTTTGAAATTGGTGGATGAAGGTTTAGGGCTTAATAATACCGAAGGCATTAGAAAATGTTTTTTTACAGCAATATTATCAGCTATTCCCTACCATATGTTGAATGGAAATTTAGCGCGAAGATGCTCTGTTCTTTCGAGAAACCCATATTGTTCAATTTTATCCTACAATAAATCTTTGGCTGCCGTTGCAGCAGGATTTGTCTTTCTTTATGCATTACATAATTTTAAACATCGACCAGTCTTTAAGCGCGAAGTCAATGGTAACAAGGTTGAATTTTTTGAAGAGGATGGCCAACTCAAATACAAAGTCTATCGCCGAAGATGGTTTTATTTTCAAAAAAATATACTTGATGGAAAAATTGGTGCGAATTCATTAGATAAGTATAGTTTAAGAAGACAAAGTGAGAAGTTTAAAAAATATGAATTCGCCCTAAACAGAAAGAAAGAACCCATTTTCTTTAGACCTAAATGGAATATGGGAGATTATAAAGTTAAAATTTTCAAAAATAGGATTTTCAGAGGCTTAAGAATAGAAGTTTTTGAAAAATACAAAAAAACAAGAATGTCTGCCTCTTTTAATTCAAAGAATGTAGAAAAATCAAGCAAGACTCGTGAAAATTCTGATGAACACTTAAATCTCATAGAGAGAGACCAGTATTTTATCTATGCATTGAATAAATTTACTCCTGTAGATCTAAAATTTTATGGGAAAAGATTTAAGCTAGTTTTGGAGCCTAATAACTGTCAAAGTCGGATTGATAGTCGAGTAAGATTAAGTGAATTATTCTGGGGTGTAACTTTAGTTAGTCATAAAGGGCCTTGTGGCAACCATGCCCAAATAGTCATAGAGGGCATGGATGAGGGGAGCTATTTCATGGAAATAGCTGCATTTAATGGTCCTAATAGTGTAAAATATGCTGATATTACTAATAAAAAACTTCGATATGAAAAAAGATCACATATATGGAAAGTAGAGCGGTATTGGGAAGGAGAGTCTCTTCGTCTTAAAATCGAAAAAAGCGAATGTAATCCACCAAAGGAATTTGCATGTGGCGGGCGCTATTCAATATGTAGCAAAGGTGCAGATAATTGTTTTACTTGGGCAGTCGAGATGTTAAAAGCAGCAGGTATCGAATTAGAAAAAAGTAGAATTAGATCAGTAGCATCAATAGTAAGATTTTTCTTAGCCTCAGATCGTCAGCTTTTGAGAGAAAAACCACATTGTAGGAAAAATTGGATATAAGTATTAATTTAGATAACATTTCTTCTTTTAAAGATTTTTATCAGTTTTTGGATGGAGCCCAATCAGATGTTTCATTTTGGGGAAATCGATATGTAACAGTTGGATTATATTCTGGTAGTTTGCCCATAGACTCATTACCAATATATACAATGAAGGTAGTAAATAAAAACATAAATTTTGATGAAGAAGAACGATCTTTTGGGAAAAAAGTAGTAAAAAAAATTAATGAGCTTTACCTTAAAAGCGAAAAATCAGCTGCCAAAAAAAATTGTCTTACACGCTTGTTTTTTGCAATAGTTGAATATTGGATCAGTAATATCAAAGACTGTGGTTATGGAACGCGGTTTCATTGGAAACGCGACAATGATATATTTGAATATTATACTAAAATGCAATACAAAAAGAAATTTAAAACTTCCCCGGGTCAACTTGATCGGCGACTTCCAGATGGTCGCAAACTGTATCAGATGCATTATGGAAAAGTAAGACCTTCCCCTATTTTAGTTACCCCGAATCCATGAGACAATACGGTTATAAATTGAGAAGGAAGAATCCGCGGATTTGTGTAGTGCATTTCTAGAAACTTTACTTGTAGACTCTACACATGCATCAACCATTGGTTCGCTTTTTTGAATCGCTTTTCCCTTCAAGAAGGATCGCATACTTTCAGGTACACCAAAATAACCCAGTATTGAAGAAATTGTCTCAAGGACTACGGGAATAAAACCTTGTGCTGTAGTTTTACTAACGTATTCTCCCTTTTTAAGACAATTGTCTATCTGATCTTTCACAAATTTATTTGCTTCATCTTCTGTATGTTTTCCAGCTACTCTCATGCCAACCTCCTGAGATTTATTTGAAGTGGCAGTAGTTTAGAAAATTATTTAATTTCAGGTCAATACAGAAAAAATAAATTTTTAAACTTCATCTACGCCGCCCTTGCTCCAAGGGCCGCATCGCGACACACGCTTAAGCCCCATCCAGAAGCCCTTCCATGCGCCATGCTTTTTCAGAGCCTGTGCGCAATATTCCGAACAAGAAGGATAAAAACGACAATTCCGGCCCAAAAGCGGGCTAAGAGTCCATTGATAGATACGAATCAGAAAAATAAAAAAACTAATCAAGAGTCATCGAAAGATGAAGACCATCAATCTTCATTCCCAAATTCAAATAGAGCCGATGGGCATCATCTTTTTCGATACCAGTATCTAAATGAATGCCATCGCACGCATTTTTTTTCGCTTCACCCTTGAGCCATTTGAGCAAATGCGTGCCGAAGCCGATGCCCCTGGCTTCAGGAAGCGTAATGAGATCATCGACATAAAGGATCTTACCCCAAGCCAAAAAGTTAGCAATGCGATAACCTGCGACCGACTTTACACCCTCGTCATCAGCAATGAAGATCAGTTTATAGCCCTCTTCTTCCTGCCTACGGACCTTCTCCACAAACCCATCTTCTTCCAAATGAAGTCGCAGAAGCTTCAAAAGATCCAAGCAGCCCTTGATTTCCTCATCACTTTGCGCATGTTTAATTTCATAAACCGTAGCATTCATCATTCACTCCAAATTTTTATACATTGATCCACCTCATCGGACACCTCACTGCCACAACTGGCGCACAACATGGAAGACTTGATATAGCAACCATACTGATCCGAGTACACCTTTGTCAGCAGGATTGAGTCGCAATCATCTCCGACAAGCAGCATACCCTCTTCGCTGGGGACAAGTTGATCCGCCTTCAAATAAACCTTATGGCCATCTACGCATTTAATAGCTTCGAGATTATCGCGCATAATCTGAAAAATCAACCCCTGACCCAAAAGAGTCTCATTGATAAAAGTTTGCCCTGTCCCTCTAATATCCGCCAAATTACCTTGCAGACCAGAGCACAAAAACACCATGCCTATTAACCAACGCATAACCCGTAAATCTTATCCTCATTCGCGATTCTTTTCCAATTAAAAGAACCAACCATAGAAGACAGCAAACTGAATATTCTGGTAATTAAAAAAAGTTTTTTTATATTTTACTTCATCATAAACTTGTTTGTAAGCGACAGGATAATTGAAATGATCGAGGCGAGGCCAATGGAGATTAATCTCAAAGAACTGACGAGATCCCGATTTTGTCAAGTAGCTTCTTCCAGCGGAGAAAAGACCTGAAGTTTCAAAGACATGATTTTCAGTCCCCCATGCAGCACCTCCTCGGAGGCCCAAGCCGGTATAATATTTTGCAGTATCAGAAGCATCGATGAACCTTAAGTAAGAGCCGTAGAGAAA
>JAAKFC010000108.1 GCA_011065225.1 Chlamydiota bacterium | reverse complement strand
GTTTCAGATGCCAGCCCTTGCGCTCACCGATCAGGGCAATTTGCATGGGGCTGTCGATTTTTTCAAAGCATGCCTTGCAGTGGGGGTAAAACCCATCATCGGGTGTGAACTTTTTGTTGCTCCAGGTTTGTGCACCGAGAAAAAGAAAGTAAGCGGGCAAAAACCGGGCTATCCCATTGTCCTTCTCGCAAAAGACAAAGAAGGGTATCGCAGTCTCTGCAAGCTCAGCTCCTGTGCTTATCTTGAGGGATTTTACTATACCCCGCGCATCGATAAGGATCTGCTCAAAGAACATGCCAATGGACTGATCTGTCTGTCAGGACCTATGCAGGGCAAAATAGCACAGCTCATTGCAAATGAAGATTCAGGGAGTTCAGCAATCAAATTTTCAATAAACTCCAATAACCAAAGCATACTTACATCCCGGCCATAAATGACCGGGTTTTACGGCGCTTGAGGATTAAAAAGGAAATTATCCCTGATAACCCTGTAGTATGAAAAACTAGAAGTCGCTGAAGTACAAAGAAGCAAATCAGCAACTATCCAACACAGAAGCTTTTCTTGCATATTTAATTGCTCGCACAGGAAAAAAAACCCCGATCTTTGAGATCACTTGTTCCTTGTGTACATGCGTTTGCTGAATTAGCCGCACAATCAATGCTTTTCTCAGCGACTTTTCCCGTACAATTAGCAACCCTATTTACTGCTGGATCAATATATGGACAGCTAGATTGGACGGCACAGGTGATTGTTTCAGTGGTACACGCAGAAACGGGTTCTCTTGCTGTATCTGCGAGGCCCTCTCGGGTATCTTTTCCTTGAAGCAAGCATTCTACACTATCAGCAGCAAGCTCGCCACATTGATCAGCATTTGTCTCAATAGCATTTGCACCAGAATGTAGAATTTCTTTGACTTTCGGAATTATAACTTCGATTCCTTCTAGTGCGGCACGTTTCATCCGATCTCTTCTGCTTTCTGCTGTTGGTGCTTCCACCGCTGTAGCAGTAATAGTTGTGACTGACATAAATTTCTCCTAAGTTAGTGGTTGATTGTTTTATGCAGTTTGTGTGCTTGGAAAATATTTGCTCTTCTCATGGGTTTTTCTTTCAAAGTTTTCTTGGAATCCGGATGCATCTCTTTTTTCCTGGGCTTTGGCTATGATTTGTTGGATAAGTCCTCGGACAAGGCCATCAAATTGATCGCGGGTAGGTAGGCCTGAAAAAGGTGAAAGATTGCATTTCTTATCATATTCATCATGTAAATCACTGATTGTAGGTAGTAGGAAACTAGTCCACAATGCTAAATTCGCAACTTTATAAATAAATGGCACGGATTGGCTAAGAAAAACCGGAGTAATTTGATGAAGAACGCAAGATGCTCCATATGTAAAAGCGATGCGAAGCCCAAATTTTGTCAATTGATGTAGTGCAAAATAAGAAACGCGATCGGCAGCTAGAGCAACGCCTTTTTTTCGTAATTTTGTTTCTAAATTTGAAATCCCTTGGATAGCTTCATTTTTGAATACTTCTAATCCAATGGATCCCACAATCTGGATTCCCCTACTGGCTGCTTTTTTAAGAAAAACCTTCTTAGGACTTGATTTTGGAACTTGTGCAACATCGGCTGTTCTTACTCCTCGATTTCTTTTTTCCGTAGTTTTTCTACGAATCGATCTTCTTGAAGCAGATAGGACATTCCCTAAAAACCCACTACCTTGATCTAGAGTATTTGAAGACAGTGCTCCATCGGCTCCTTTTAATTGTGCCCGATAACGATCGGCTGCAGCATCGAATTCTTCTTTTGCAATATTGCAGACACGGTCTACTCCTTGCCTAGTCGCTTCTGGTATCTCTAAAATATTTTTTGCATCACGAGAAGCAACAAAGAGATAGCGCCCGGCTACGATTATACATTTATGAAGATAATTCAGACCTGGAATTCCAATGGCCTTTTGCGTAGCAAGGCAACTTCCAATCCCATTCAGTTTTTCTACGTAATGTTTTGCTTGTTCCATTGTGATAGGATCAGATGGGAGTCGATCCTGGACCATTCTTTTTACACCTTGATGAAGAGGCGGGACCATTTTCTTGGCTAAAGGAACAATCAAATACTTTTCAAGGGGTTTGATGTTTCGCTTGATTCTACTAAGCTCTTTCTCATTTTTTATAATCCTCATCACATGAGAAAAAAGAGCAATCCGCATATGGTGTTTTTTTCTAAGTAAAGCTGTAGGATTAGTGATCTTAATGGGATAAGCACTGTATTTAAGCTGGGTGCGCAAAACGATTTTTGTAACAAATGCTGCTGTTGGAATCACCACTGTGCAAAAAGAGGCTAATTTTAGAGCAGTCTCAGCTAAGGATGGGGCTTCTCCTGGGACGATATCAATCTTTGTCCCATTTTCATTTAGTGTGGCACGATTGCCTTTTTGAAGATAAAAATAATCTTCTGCAACTTCGAAAGCTTTATGTATTAAGCTTTTATTTGGGGCTTTAAAAGACAGTGGGGTAAAAAAACTTAAATTCGACATATTAAAACATCTATCATTTTATTACGATTACATTTCATTATCCCAGATTTCTCCAAGGACATACTTTTTTTTATCGGATATATCAGCCTCTTTAAAATCTTCTAATATTCTTTTTTCTTCCGAATTTAACTTTGTGGGAGTGAAAAGATCCTCTATTGACCATTTGGCTAGTATGAAAGGATAAAGTAAAGGTTTAAGAGAATCATTTTTAAACAATTGGAATTTTCTATATTCTTTCTTAAAACCTCTCAAATACCGTTCCTTACAGTAATGCGTTAAGTCTACATCTTTTTCTACCCCGTTCACTTCTATAGAAAGAGTCAATTTTTCTTCTCCGATTACTTGAGCTCTAACCGTCTTCGGCAATTTTTCAAATCTATGCGCTGATGAAACTTGATCGAGAAAATTTCGTGAAGCTTCGGTTAATCTCCAAGTTTGAGAACCTACAATGCGTTGAATTACATCAGTGCAGTCAAATTCGTTTTTCAGATACCCAAAACTACCAAATCTAGTTGGTAAATACACTCGTTCATTGGCCTTAGCAGATTTGGACAATGTTGGAGAAGAAGTTAAATATTCTTTTGTTGTTGTAAAAAAGTTTTTTTTGTCAAATAACCGTATATTTGCTATAGTTAAAAGCTTTCTTGCCCAAGTCATGCAATTATCCGGTTTCTTAAGCACTTGAATATTTCGATTACCATAATTAGATTTCCCAAATTCATAAGAAATAATAGTTGATTTACTGGGTTCTAAGTTATGTTCACAAGTGGGAGGATAATAAAAGGGAGCATCAAAAAAGTAGAAAAATATTCCCATAGGATCCGTGCCATCTAATTCAATACGCTCAGGGTTAGTACCAGGAGGAATATCTTTCATATATGATTCATAATCTTGTTGAGTTTCGAAGGATTTTACTAGCACTCTTTTTGTTATTCGGGAATCGCTTCCTTTCTCATCAAAAAAAACCCAGGGAGTTCCTTGTTCTTGCTGTGCTTGTTCCCATCTAATGCGAGCCTCGATTTTTTCCCCCAATTCTGCTGGTCTTATCCAGGTTTCTGATTTATAGTTATAATTTGGGAATTCCTGATCTTTTTCTTTCCCCGAAATTCGGATAATCCCTACATTAGATTTTATTTTACGAGTGACTGGATCCTTATCAGGCACTAAGTCAAAATAGCGAATATAGGGAAAGCCATCTTCAATACCCTCGAGTGCAATGACGGCATGGCCATACCAATTTTCCCCAGATCCATATTGAGACGAACAAACACCAGATGACGTAGAAGAAGGGTTACTGCGTATCCCTACGCAAAGCAGTGTTAATGCGCATTGATTTGCATCTATAGCTCTCTTCGTGTCTATGCAGCTTGTAGTGTGATTAGATTCTAATATCTGCTCAGCAGTCCTTGTCTTGAGTAGGCGAACTCGATCTTTCAATGGTTTATCTTGATATTGTTGAACTGGAAACTGATGCGTTTGAGCTGTTCTATTGTCCTTGAGTTGCCAAACGAGTTCGGCATTCTCTGCATTTTTAAGAAGTTGAATATATCTCGTTTCTTCAGAAGCAGAGGAAGCGCGAATTTCATGTTCACAAGAAAAAAAAGTCGCCTTCCATTGATCCCCAACTGAAGGGGTTAACTGCGAGTATTTACAGTAAATTTCTCCGGCAGGTAGAGATTTTCCATTATCATCGATTTGACGAATTTTTTCGTCATGTAAGATTTTATCAGTTTCGTCATAGGTAGTACAAAAGAGTACTCCATTCTCAGCGACAATCCCAACCTTGTACTGGCCAACTGGCCATCCAAAACAAAATAAGAAACTTTCATCGGGATTCTCAGGAGGAGAAAAGTGCTTCTTTCCTTCAATTAGCTCTTGAACTTGGATTTGCGTAAGGCCTGGAAGAGAGACGAATTCATGTGTTCTTGCAGAATGAGCATCTGAAAAATAAAATCCTCCCTCCACATACTCATAAATAAGTTCAGGGGAATTCTGTGCAGGCTCTAATGAGCTTATCGCAGATACGGGCTGAATAGCTCCAGAGACTGACATAATTTCTCCTCATAGTATGAAAAGCTAGGAATCGATAAAATACAAAGAAGTAAATCAGCAACTACCCAACACAGAAGCTTTTCTTGAATGTTTAAAAGCTAGCACAGGAAAAAGAAACGCGATCTTTGAGATCTCTTGTTCCTTGAGCACATGCATTCGCCGAATCTGCAGCACAATCAATACTTCTCTCAGCGACTTTTCCTATACAGTTAGATGCTGCTTGCGCACAATTTGGTATTTTCGGGGCAACATGGTTGTGACATCCATCAACTACGCATTTCGCAGCCGCTTCTCCTGCCTTTTTCCCCGCGTATGTCGTTGCTGGAACAACTACAGGTGCTGCTAAACAACCAGTTTTGGAAGCAAGTGCAGATCCTCCGGCAGCCCCTCCTACCGCGCCTAATGCTCCTCCTGTTTGACCAATTAACTCTTTGTGTTTATGGCAATATGCAATTGCAGCAACTGCTGCATTTCCTGTTGCTTTTGTTGCAGTATTGATGTTTTCAACAGCTGCCTGTTTCATCCGATCTCTTCTGCTTTCTGCTATCGGCGCTTCCATAGAAGTAGTTGTAGTAGTAGTAGTTGACATAAAAAACTCTCCTTGAAAGTTCTAATCTCGATTGTTTCAAGAAAAAAATTTTACTCAATCAAAAGAATTAACATCAAGTTATATTACTTTTTTTCACATCTCTCTCATTCGTTTTGATTCTTCTTAAGACATGTTTAGGACTACCTTATCTTATAAATTTGGGGACAGGGTTTGTGTATGGAACAGCTTATGAATGGGCAGGGCAAAACATTTTTGCAGCCTGGGGAGCTCATGCCATATGGAATATGTTCATTAAAGTAGTCACAATTTAACCCTTGCCCCTATCCTTATTTTTGTACTAATCTATGAAGCATGTCTTGGGTTCCCTTGCATGTTCATTCGCAGTTTTCCATTTTAGATGCGACTGCATCCATTCAAAAGCTTGCTGAG
>JAAKFC010000107.1 GCA_011065225.1 Chlamydiota bacterium | reverse complement strand
CATGAAAACTGAGGATGGGGAGCATGAAATTGAAGATCAGATTATGGCGATCAAAAAAGCGCAAAACTTTTATGATCGCATCCTTGATGGTTATGGCGATGATTCTATTGGAGAACTAGGTGGGGGCCATTTAGCGCTCGAAAACATCTCGATGCTCGCTGCAAAAATTATCGAAGACTGCCGTATCGGTGGATCTCCACTCGAAAAATCGACTCGCTATATCTATTTTGATCAGAAATTGGGAGGGGAATATCTTTTCTATCGCGAGCCCATTTTGATGACGTCCGCCTATCGCGATCTCTACATCCAAACCTGCAATCAGCTCTTTGAAACATATTCAGCTCTGATTCCCAAACTGACTGAGGTGATGGAGAAAAAATTTCCCAAAGAACACGATGTTTCCAATGTCGCTTACACGGCAGCCATTCGGGCAAAAGTCCTCGATTGTCTGCGTGGTCTTCTTCCCACAAGTAGCCTGACAAATATGGGAATATTTGGTAATGGTCGTTTCTTTGAAACCATGATCCAAAAACTCAACTGTCACACCTTGGCAGAAATGCAGGAGACGGGCAAAAAAGCCTACCAAGAACTGTCGAAAGTAATACCCTCTTTTGTGAGACGCAGTGAAGTAAATCACAAATACCAGCAAACCTTTACTCAATACACCGAGCAACTCAATGCCGAACTGAAATCTCTTGCAGACGACTCCACAGAAAACATCCCGTCGATGCGTAGCCCTGGTGTACGCCTGATTGCTTATGATTCCGAAAGCCCCGTCAAAGTAGGTGCTGCGCTCCTTTTTAGCCATTCTCAATCGGGGCTGATGGAACTCCAGGAATATTGCCGCAGCCTTTCTGAAGAAGATCTATCAAGAATTCTCGATGCTGGAGCTAATTTTCGTGAAAATCGGAGGCATAAATCCCCACGAGCACTTGAGCATGCCATTTTCACCTTTGAAATCGTAGCCGATTTCGGTGTCTATCGCGATCTGCAAAGACATCGGATGCTCACGCAGGAGCGACAACTCCTTACCTGCAATTTTGGCTACTATGTGCCCAGTGAAATCCGCAATACGGAAATGGAAAAACTCTACTGCGAGGCGATGGGAAAAGCGAAAAGCGCCTATGACCAAATCGCTCCGGAACTCCCCGAGGAAACGCAATATATTGTCCCAATAGGCTACAACATCCATTGGTATTTCCATATCAATTTGCGTGCTCTGCAGTGGCTTTGTGAACTTCGCTCACAGGCAGCAGGACATACTTCTTATCGCTTTATCGCACAAGAAATGTCCAAACAGGTTTCCCGAGTTCTTCCTAATTTCGAACCGTTCTTCAAATTCGTTGATTATGAAGGGTATGAGCTCGGTAGGCTCGGGCAAGAAATTCGTGTCGGTGAAAAAATGAACTCCAAAGAAAGAAATGATTAAAAAAAAACATGGCAATGTTTTTGGGGGAATGCTCCTCCTTGCAGGAAGCTGCATTGGTGCTGGGATGCTTGGCCTCCCCATTATGACAGGCCTTTCAGGCTTTTATCCCTCGCTCATCGCCTTTTTTTGTATATGGGCTTTTATGACATTAACAGGCCTTTTACTTGTCGAAGTGAATGGATGTTATTCTAAACGAGTCAATTTTATTACCATGGTGGGCCGCACCTTGGGGAAAAAAGGGAAATTTTTCTGCTGGATTCTCTACTTGTTTCTCTTTTATTCTCTTTTGCTCGCCTATATTGCTGGAATTGGATCGCTTGTTGCAAAAATTTCTGGGGAGTATTTTGGACTTGGGATTCCCGAGTGGGGTGGAAGCCTTTTTTTCGTGATTTTGTTTGGGTGGATCATCTATTTTGGGACCAGGCCAGTCGATCTATGGAATCGGGTTTTGATGGCAGGAAAAATTACTGTTTTCCTCGCTCTTGTCTTTTTTGGAGTGCGTCATGTGCAGTCCAATTTGCTTGAGAGGTCTGCTCCTGAATATGCTCTTTATGCTCTTCCTATTCTCGTCATTTCCTTTGGATTTCATAATATGATCCCCAGTTTGACCGACTATTTGCAAAATGATCTGAAACGGGTGAGGAGAAGTATCATTTTTGGGGGTTTATTTGCCCTTGTGATCTATTTGATTTGGCAGATCATTGTCCTTGGTATTGTTCCTATGGGTGGGGAATCAGGAATCATTGCTAGCTATAAGGCAGGGGGCGAAGCAACCCAAGCCCTCGTTGGTTTTTTAGGAACCAGTTGGATCAGCTATTTTGCTACATTTTTAGCCTTTTTTGCGATTTTGACCTCCTTTCTTGCTCAGGCACTCAGCCTTTCCCATTTTTTAGCCGATGGCTTGAAAGTGAATTGGAAACGGCATGAAGAAGCTTGGCTTGTTGTTCTCACCCTACTGCCGCCACTTTTTCTCGCCATCCTCTATCCGAACATCTTTTTGCATGCGCTCAATTTTGCCGGAGGTATCTGTGCCGTTGTACTTTTTGGCATTATGCCCGTTTTGATGGTTTGGAAAGGAAGATATAAAAGAGAAATGGAAACAAGTTACCGCGTATTTGGAGGAAAAGCCTTGCTCGTTACCTTATTTCTAATAGCGCTTTTCGTGATGTTTTTCCAGCTATCAGATATGTTTAACGCGCCATATATTCCAAAAATCTGAGAATAAATTATGAAGAGATTAATGAAAAGTCGCCTTCTTGGAGCTGTTCTCCTCATTTCAGGAACGACTCTTGGTGTGGGGATGCTCGCATTTCCCACTGTGACATCTTTTGGAGGATTTTTTCCTTCCGCCATTTTGTTCATCCTCATTTGGTTGCTCATGCTCTCCTCTGCCTTTTTCTTTCTTGATGCCAACTTGTCTATCAAGGGAGAAAGCAACATGATCACCATGGCTGAAAAAAGACTTGGCATGTGGGGAAAAATCCTCAGCTGGGTTGTTTATCTTCTCCTGCTCTATTCCCTCACAGCGACCTATATAGCAGGATGCACACCTCTTTTTGTAGAAGTAATCAAAGATTGGACAGGATATACCCTTCCCCATTGGCTCGCCCCTTTTTCCCTACCCGTTCTTTTTGGGGGCTTTGTCTATGCAGGCACGAGAGGGGTCGATCGAGTCAACCGCCTGCTCATGATTGGACTTATAGTTTCTTTTGTCTTGCTCGCCTTTTTTGTGCCTCAGCAGGTCGATCTTGAAAGGCTGAGCCATATCGATTTTCCAGCTCTTGGAATTGCCATTCCCGTTGTGATCACAGCCTTTGGCTATCACATCATCATTCCAAGTCTGACAACCTATTTGAAACGCGACCGGAGCATGCTCCGTAGAGCCATCTTGATTGGCAGCGTGATTCCGATTATCGTCTATTTGCTCTGGCAAGTCCTCGTTCTCGGTTCTGTACCCATTGAAATGCTAGGAGAGGCCTTTCAAAAAGGAGTTGCTGCCACACAACCCCTTTCAAAAGTTCTGCAAAATCCTTTGGTCGGCTTGGCAGCCAAACTCTTTGCCTTTTTTGCGATTATCACTTCCTTTATTGGGGTTACCCTCAGTTTGTCAGACTTTTTGACCGATGGATTCAAAATCAAAAAAACTCATGGAGGACGCATACTTGCGATTCTCCTTACATTTATCCCCCCGCTCTTCTTTGTCTTTTCGTATCCACAGGGGTTTTACATCGCCCTGCAATATGCAGGTGCTTCTGTCGCCATCTTGCTCGTTTTCTTGCCTGCAGCAATGGTTTGGAATCTCAAAAATTATAAAGGCATTCCCAAAAAACTTTTTTTACTTCTTGTCATTTTTCTAGCTTTTTCTATTGTGGCCTTGGATGTTCTTGACGAACGTGGTAAACTAAAGCCCCTAATAAGCAAATATATGCAAAAGTAAATGTTTACTCTCGAAACAGAATACGAGCCAAAAGGAGATCAACCAGAAGCCATCCAAAAGCTTGTTTCTGGTATCCAAGCTGGCAAAAATGTGCAAGTACTGCTCGGCATCACAGGCTCTGGCAAAACCTTCACCATGGCCAATGTAATCGCAAATGTGCAACGCCCTGCCCTCATTTTGGTTCATAATAAGACTCTTGCTGCGCAGCTCTACCAGGAATTTAAAAATTTTTTCCCCAACAATGCTGTCGAGTACTTCGTTTCCTACTATGACTACTACCAGCCCGAAGCCTATTTGCCGCGCACCGATACCTACATTGAAAAAGACCTCGCCATCAATGACCAGATCGACCGAATGCGCCTTTCTGCAACACGCTCGCTGATCGAACGAGAAGACGTAATCATCGTCTCTTCCGTCTCCTGCATCTATGGTTTGGGCCTTCCCGAATACTACAGCAAAATGCAACTCAAAATGGAAGTAGGGCAAGAAGCCCGCCGCGATGAAGTTCTCCTCCATCTCGTCGAAATGCACTACAAAAGGGGAGACTTTGATCTTGCTCGCGGCACCTTTCGCGCGCGTGGTGATGTCCTCGAAGTGATGCCAGCCTACGAAGAAAACCTCGCCTACCGGATCGAATTTTTTGGTGATGAAATCGATCGGATCAGCGAAATCGACCCCCTCACTGGCAAAGTCCGAGAGAGACACGAGAAAATCTCCATCCTTCCAGGCTCCCACCACGTCACCCCTGAAGGGGTTCGCCTCAATGCTATAGTAACCATCAAAGAAGAACTCAAAGAAAGGATTGCCTTTTTTGCGAAAGAAGAGCGGCTCATCGAACGGCAACGGATCAAAGAGCGGACAACCTATGATCTTGAAATGATCAAAGAAATCGGTTTTTGTAAGGGAGTCGAGAACTACTCCCGCCACTTTTCCAAAAGAAACCCCGGCGACCCTCCTCCCTGTCTTCTCGACTATTTTCCCCAAGACTTCCTCCTCTTTGTCGACGAATCGCACCAGACCCTGCCCCAAGTACATGCCATGCATAATGGGGATCGCGCTCGCAAAAATTCCCTCGTCGAGTTTGGCTTTCGCCTACCTTCTGCCTATGACAACCGCCCTCTCAAATTCGAAGAGTTTTACAGACGCATCCATCAAGTCATCTTTGTCTCTGCCACACCCGGTCCTTGGGAAGTGCAAGAAGCCGAAGGAGAGATCATCCAACAGATCATCCGCCCCACCGGACTTCTCGATCCAATCGTCACTGTAAAGCCAGCCCTCAATCAAGTCGATGATTGCCTGGAAGAGATCCGCATCGAGACCGAAAAAGGAGGCCGCATCCTCGTCACCGTCCTCACGAAAAAGCTCGCTGAAGACCTCACCCAATACCTCACCGAAATTGGTGTCAAAGCCAAATATCTCCACTCCGATATCGATACCCTCGAACGGGTCCAAATCCTAAACGATCTGCGCAAAGGCCTCTTCGATGTCCTCGTTGGGATCAACCTCCTTCGTGAAGGACTCGATCTGCCCGAAGTTTCTCTTGTCGCTATTCTCGATGCCGACAAAGAAGGTTTCTTGCGCAGTGCAACTGCCCTCATCCAGACCTGTGGAAGAGCTTCTCGCAACGTCCATGGCCGAGTCATCATGTACGCCGACAAAATCACCAAATCAATCCAAAATACCCTCGACATCACCAAAGAGCG
>JAAKFC010000106.1 GCA_011065225.1 Chlamydiota bacterium | reverse complement strand
TATGACAAAGCATCATCCTATTTATACACATTCTAGTTCAAGAATTGGAATTTTGGCCAGGAGGCCCTCAAGTTTTTTGGATGCGACGAGCTGCAGTGTTCATAGACACGGAGCGAGGAGCAGACGAAAAACTTGAGGAATAGCTGACGCCGTCAAAAACCAATTCTTGAACTAGAATGTGTATATTTCATATTTGTCAAAATCATCCTTTTATAGATGGCAATAAAAGAGTTGCACTCGTTTCTGCATATGTTTTCTTATATTGCAATGATTACTTAGTTGAAGCACCTGAAGAAAAATATGAAAATATTGTAAGAGGAGTTGCTGAAGGAAAATTTAGAAAAGAAGATATTGCTAATTTTTTTAAGAAAAATTCGAAAAAATGGATAGAATGATTCTATACAGATCGTGATTCAAAAAGAAAGAAATTTGCAAAAAAAGCCTGTCTGGACTATTTAGAAGATATGGATCAAGAAGAAGAAGAACCAGAGATGGGACGCTTTGAACACAAAGGGAAGCCGGGAGAGCCACTTGAGCCTTTCCTTCCTGATGAAATGCCCAAACCGAGCCATGAGGCAGAAATTCCTTCTTTGAAAGCGTTGCATGTACCTCGTGCTCCACTTACAAAGAAAGCATTGAAGAGTTTTTTGATTGAGCTAAGACCCCTCATCAAAGAGATTCAGGCAATGAGTCGGCAGGATCAGCATTTAGTGGGCAAACATTTACAAGATGTCAAAGATGCCGTGCGTGCAAGCGATTTTCCCGATGATGCCATGCAGCTTTTTGAAAAACTAGCCAATCACTTCAATGAGTTATTGACGCATTCGCGTCCAGTTGATCAAGAAGCAGTACTCGAAAAAATCTCAGAATTAGAGATTAAGCTTTGATCTTGATGTCGACGCCTGCAGCGATGGGGAGGACCTTGAGCTTATCGATCGTGTCGGGAGTGGGATTGAGAATATCGAGTAGGCGGATGTGCGTGCGCATCTCAAATTGCTCGCGCGACTTACGGTCGACGTGAGGAGAACGAAGAACTGTGTAGATTTCTCGTTTGGTGGGTAGGGGAATAGGACCTACGATGCGGGCACCAGTTCTTTTAGCTGTTTCGACAATATCTGCAGCAGCGCGATCTAGGACCCGTTGGTCGTACCCCTTGAGGCGGATCCGGATTTTTTGTTTTGAAATAGGTTTTGTGGTTTTCTTAGTTGCTTGCTTTGCCATATATTCCTTATCTCTTTTTTCCTGACGTGACTTCTTCTTGAATTTTGCTTGGTACTTTTTCAAAGTGGCTCGGCTCCATCACATAGGTCGCACGACCAGAAGAGAGAGAGCGGAGCTGAGTGGAATAGCCAAACATCTCGCTTAAGGGAACTTCAGCATCGATTTCCACAACGCGCCCTTTTTGCGGTGTTTGGGCCATGATTTTTCCTCGTCTGCGGTTGAGATCGCCGATGACATCTCCCATGGAGTGTTCGGGAGTAGTGACGACAACCTTCATGATCGGTTCGAGAAGGATAGGGCCACATTTTTGAGCTGCTTCCTTCATAGCCATGGATCCGCAGATCCTAAAGGCCATCTCACTCGAGTCAACTTCGTGATAGGACCCATATACAATAGTAACTTTGACATCGACCAAGTTATAGCCGGCGAGAACGCCAGTGTTTAGGCCATCTTTCACACCCGCTATTACAGCGGGGATATATTCTTTTGGAATGACACCGCCCACAATCTTACTGACGACTTCATTTCCTTTCCCTTTTTCATTTGGCTCAATCTCGAGTTCGACGTGTGCGTATTGTCCGCGACCACCACTTTGTTTGACGTACTTTGTGACATTCTTACCGGGTTTGGTAATCGTCTCTTTATAGGAAACTTCAGGCCTTCCAACATTGGCATCGACACTGAACTCACGCATCATCCGATCACGCAAGATATCGAGGTGCAACTCTCCCATTCCCGCAATAATAGTCTGACCTGTCTCTTCGTTGCTCGAGACACGGAAAGTGGGATCTTCTTCAGCAAGAGCGCTAAGAGCCACAGAGAGTTTTTCTCTATCAGCTTTCGACTTGGGTTCGATGGCCATGGAAATTACTGGCTCGGGGAATTCCATCTTCTCGAGGATAAGAGGTGTCCCCTCGGCGCAAAGCGTGTCACCAGTTGTTGTATTTTTGAGGCCAATACAAGCGGCAATGTCACCAGTGAAGAACTCATCACGATCTTTGCGTTGGTTTGCGTGCATCTCGAGGAGACGAGAAACCCGCTCTTTTTTCCCTTTGGTGGTATTGAGAAGAGTGGATCCTTTTTCGAGCACACCTGAATAGATACGGACGAAGGTGAGGCGTCCCACATAAGGGTCGGTCATCACTTTGAATGCAAGAGCAGAAAGTGGAGCGTCGTCGCTTGGCTGAAGTTCCATGGGGGCATCGGTATCGGCATTAAACCCTTTTATGACGCCTCGGTCAATAGGGGAAGGCATCCAGCGAGTAATGGCGTCGAGTAAGGGTTGCACACCCTTGTTCTTGAATGCAGAACCACAGAGGACAGGATTAAATTTGTTCGTCACCACCCCTTTGCGGATGACAGCGTGGATTTCGTCTTCAGTAAGATCATCAGGGGCTTCAAGGACCTTCGTCATAAATTCTTCGTTCGATTCATCCACAATTGCGAGTTCTTCGAGAAGAGCCGTGCGCAGTTCTTTGCATTTATCGAGGAGCTCAGCGGGGACATCCACAATATCGTATTTTGCTCCTAAAGTCTCATCGAGGAAAAGGTAGGCCTTCATTGAAACGAGGTCAACCATTCCCTTGAAATCGGCCTCAGCGCCAATTGGACAGTGGACAGGGATAGCATTGGCGCCCAGCTTTTCTTTCATCGACTCGACAGAAGCGAAAAAATCGGCTCCGACGCGATCCATTTTATTGATGAAGGCAATCCGGGGCACATTATAACGAGTTGCTTGCCGCCAGACCGTTTCCGATTGAGGTTGCACGCCTGCTACAGCGTCAAAGACGGCGACAGAACCATCGAGAACCCGAAGCGAGCGCTCCACTTCAACGGTGAAGTCGACGTGTCCAGGAGTATCGATGATGTTGATTTTGCAGCCACCCCAATAGACGGTTGTTGCAGCTGCGGTGATCGTGATACCACGCTCTTTTTCCTGCTCCATGAAGTCCATGGTGGCTGCACCTTCGTGCACTTCGCCAATGCGATGGAGGCGACCAGAATAGAATAGAATCCGCTCAGTTGTGGTCGTTTTACCCGCATCAATGTGGGCCATGATCCCAATATTGCGGACATTTTCTAGTCGATCTGTTTCAGGACGCTTTTTCGTTGCCATTGTATTTTTACCACTTGTAGTGAGCAAAAGCGCGGTTTGCCTCTGCCATGCGGTGCGTGTCGTCTTTTTTCTTGATCGTATTCCCCTGATTTTGGTAGCAGTCGGCAAGCTCTTGGGAGAGGCCTTCGATCATAGAGCGGCCCACTTTTTCGCGAGAATAGTGAATGATCCAGCGCATTGCCAAGGAAGTGCGACGATCGGGGGCGATTTCTATTGGAACTTGATAGGTTGCACCACCAATACGGCGGGATTTCACCTCTAGTGTAGGCTTGGCATTTTCCAATGCCTGTTCGAAAGCTTCTAGGGAATTTTCAGCTTTGACTTTTTGAATGAATTTCTCGATCGATTCATAGACAATCTTGCGTGCGAGCGATTTTTTGCCGCCGTACATGACTTTGTTGATGAATTTAGAAAGGACCAAGCTTTTGTATTTTGGATCGGGATCAATCTTGTGCTTTTCTGCGCGTCTTCTACGTGACATATATGAGGGCTACTCCTTATTTGGGCTTTTTGGCCCCGTATTTTGAGCGGGATTGTTTACGGTCTTGGACAGCGGCGCAGTCGAGCGCTCCGCGGACGATATGATAGCGGACACCAGGCAAATCTTTTACCCGTCCTCCGCGCACGAGAACGATGCTGTGTTCTTGGAGATTGTGTCCTTCTCCACCGATGTAGGCGATGACTTCTTGCCCGTTCGAGAGGCGGACCCAAGCAACCTTGCGAAGAGCCGAGTTTGGCTTCTTAGGGGTTTTGGTCTTGACCTGTAAACAAACACCTCGCCTTTGAGGGCATTTGTTTAAGGCAGGGGATTTTTTCCGTCGTACTTTGGGCCTGCGGCCCTTATGAACGAGTTGATTAATTGTCGGCATCTTTGGCCTACTCCTTAGCGTTTTAGAGGGCATCTACAAAGCCATTCCACTGCTCACGAGAGCAATCTTTTTCCCTATGAGAAGCTTTTCAAGTTCCACAAACTTTTTAAGTTTGCTTCGCTCTCCAAAGCATTCCCATAGGGAAAAATCTTAAGCTCTCAGCAGTGAAAGCACTTTATAGACGCCCTCTTACAATGAGAATAGGGCAAACTATATATTGAGAGGGATTTATTTGCAAAACATATTGACCCCATTATAGAAAAAATAAAAATGTAAAAAAATTTTTCAATTGGATAAGAAGAAAGAGATGAGGTATATCAAACGATTTTCTGTTCTATTTCTTTCATTTTGTGCTTGCCTTCATGGCCAGCTTGAACTCAAAAAAACGGATGTTCGCGATACTATTGAGGAGATGCTTGCTTTGCATGTCGAGCATCAGAAGATCCATCCCCTTCTTTATGGGCGTGCAATGAAAATCTTTATTGAACAATTCGATGGCGCAAAGATGTATTTGCTCGACGGGGAAGTAAAAGCTTTTTTAAAGCTTTCTGAGAAAAAGTTAGAAAAGGGAATCAAACTCTATCAAGCAAATGATCTTGCTGAGTTTGATCGAATCAATACGCAGATCAAAAAAGCAATTTCAAGGACTCAAAAATGGCGAGAAGAGATTGAGCGAGAGCTCACTCTTTCAGCCATCGACGTAAAGCCAACTCGCGGGGAGACCTACCTCTCTTATGCCAAGGATGAAATCGTCTTAAAAACCCGGATCCGCAAAATTCTTATCCGCATCCTCATAGAAGAAAAACGGATCAACCAGATGGAGGAGTGGTCTCCAAAAGATCGTGAGAAAATTTTTACTTTATGGGAAAAGCGTTTTCAAAGAAAAGAAGCCGATTATGTGTCCCAGGGCGAGAAGAAAGAACATTATCTTGCCCTCCATAGCCTGCGCGCCCTCGCCAAAAGCCTTGATGCCCATACAGCTTACTTCAGTCCTGAAGAGGCACGTGAAATGCGCACCGCACTTGAGAAGCAATTTGAAGGAGTTGGAGTCGTCCTTCGCGAGGGGATCCATGGGATCATGATTGAAGACCTCATCAAAGGAGGGCCTGCCGAGAGGAGTGGAAAAATCTTTGCGGGCGATCGGATCGTCCAAATCGATGGGGAATCCATCTCAACCAAAACCTATGAAGAGATTTTAAAAAGCATGCAAGGCAAGGGGAACAAAGAACTCCGTTTAGGCCTGCAGCGCGGTAGTGATCCCAAAATCCATGAAGTCTATTTACTGCGTGAGAAAATCATAATGAACGATGAAAGACTCCAATATACCTCACACCCTTATGCAGATGGACACATTGGTATGCTCACCCTTACCGCTTTCTATGAAGG
>JAAKFC010000105.1 GCA_011065225.1 Chlamydiota bacterium | reverse complement strand
CAGGAGGCCCTCAAATTTTCCATCTGCGACGAGCTTCAGTGTTCATAGACACGGAGCGAGAAGCAGAAGGAAAATTTGAGGAATAGCCGACGCCGTCAAAAACCAATTCTTGAATCGGAATGTATATAACTAAAAGATGTCGTAAAAACAATTATGGCCGAGTCTACCAATTGATTTTATGCCCGGGATCGGGGGCTAAAAAAGTGTGGGGATCTAGATTTTCCCTTTTCATACAGCGGTAAAGATCAAAGGGAGGTTGCTCAATGGGTTCTTCAGAGAGACGGAAGGTCTTCCAGTGCATTCCAAGACTGAGTTTAGAATCTACATCGGAGTGGATTTTGACTGCATCTTTCGGCTCAACATGGACAGGAGCCATGAATTTGCGAGGGGAATAGGCCCCAATCGGAATCAGACTCAGGTCAATTTTTTCGAATTTTTCCCCAATTTTTTTGAAATCATGTTCGTTATAGCCCGTATCCCCTACGAAATAGAAAATTTTTGCTGTGAGAAGATCTTCCATTACATATCCAGCCCAGAGGGTTCTGTTAAGATCCGGGGTTTTGCGCCCAGAAAAATGTTGAGAGGGAACAGCTGTGACTTTGAAGATGGAATCGACATCAATCTCTTCCCACCAAGAAAGCTCAATAACGCGTTTGATCTCCAGATTTTTAAACCACTTTTTTACCCCATGGGGCACAACCCAAAGGATATTGGGAAAACGGCTATGAAGTCTTTCAACGGTTCGGCGGTCGAGATGATCATAATGATCATGGCTGATGAGGACATAATCGATCTGTGGAAGTTGTTCAAGAGGAATCGCCGGAGGTATTTTTCTTTTAGGCCCAAAAAAAGAGACCGGAGAACATCGCTTGCTCCAGATGGGGTCGGTTAGAATGTGTTTGCCGACAACAGATAGGAGGTAGGTACTATGCCCGATCCACATTGCCCAGGGCTTTTTTGGATCGAAATCGAGATCGGGTATGGGGTAGGAAAAACCTTCGGGGACCCTATCAAAGGGAACATCGCGAAAATACCCCAAAGACCACAGAAGGAAATCTCTCGGTTTGCGGCGGATGTTGTCGATGTGGGGGTTGATATAACGCCCCTTTCGATTCATCGGTGGGAGTGGATCCATATACTATTATTACCACTTGAGGGATCGAACTATCAAGAAAAAATTTTAAATTATTGAAACTCAATCTGCATTGTGAGGGGAATTCCGTCCACCATCTCAGCTTCCCCGAAATACTGGATCGGCCCTGGGTAGCGGTAGTGATCTTCTTCGGCCCAACTTTTTCTATTCTCAGCAAAAAACTGAAAGGCTTTTCCTTCCAGATCGACAAGGGCTTTTTGGATCACCGATTTGTTCTTTCCCTTTCGCATTTCCATATTCATCAGCATAGTGATGGGAAGACCCAATACCGTCCAATCCTGCAAAGGCCGATGCAAGTTGCCAACACAGGAGATATAGCCCGTCAGCCCCTCATCCACTAACAGAGTTGCAGTAAACCCAAGGGCATAGCAATAGTGGGTATCAAAATTAGAGGGAAAGCCTGCCCTCCCCTCGTAGCCAAAGAAGTGATTTTGGGCCGCAAATTTTCCTCTTCCTGCCAATTCCTTCTTCACTGCGCTGATCAAAAGCTTTTCTGTCTCAATCATCGAGACTTGGACATTCCCATGGGGATCACGATCGAGTAAGAGCTGTTTTTGGATCTCTTCTGGAAGGACATCATAGCAGTGCTTTGCCTCCTCAGAGAGCTTGCTCGTATCGAGTTCTCCTCCCTCAGCAACTAATGCATTCAGCTCTTGGATCAATTTCTTCATTTCGGGGATGAATTCAATCAAACCTTCAGGAACCAAAACAACCCCATAATCCATTCCTTTCTGACTCCGCCCTTCAATCACATCGGCCACTTCTTTTGTGACCTGCGCAAGCGTCATCTTTTTTGCCGCCACTTCCTCGCCAATGAGGGCTACATTGGGATGGGTGGCAAGAGCACACTCCAGGGTAATATGAGAAGCTGAGCGCCCCATCAATTTGATGAAGTGCCAGTATTTTTTCGCAGAAAGGGCATCCCGCTCGATATTGCCAATCATCTGCGCATAAGTCTTTGCAGCTGTATCGAAGCCAAATGAGGTGGCAATATAGGCATTTTTCAAATCGCCATCAATCGTCTTTGGCACACCAATGACTGCTGTCTTGCAGCCTTGATTTAAAAAGTACTCTGCCAAAATCGCTGCATTGGTATTGGAGTCATCTCCTCCGATCACAACAAGCCCATCCAGATCGTGATCTGAAACCGTTTTTAGTGATGCAGCCAATTGCTCATCCGTCTCGATTTTCGTCCGACCGGAACCGATGAGATCAAAGCCCCCTTGGTTGCGAAAAGGAGCAATTCCATCCTGCGTGATTTCTAGGATTTTATTATCGACGATCCCGCTTGGGCCTCCCAAAAATCCAATCAATTTGCTCTGTGGATTGAGTGTTTTGAGGGCATCAAAGAGCCCTGAGATGACATTGTGTCCTCCAGCAGCCTGTCCGCCTGAAAAAACAACCCCTACCTTCAGGACTTTGCCTTCACGCGGATCTCCTTCTTTCCCCTGCATGATGGGACGTCCAAATGTTTTGGGAAAAAGAGGCTGAATTTGATCCTGATCTGCCACACAGCTAGTGGGGTCCCCTTTTTGGAATTGAATATTGTGCAAGTTTTGCAACACATTGGGCAACTGCGGGCGGAATTCTGCTCTAAGCTTTTGCAAACGGGAAATGTGACGGTTCATAGCATCCTCCAGATGCCCTACAGACTATTGGAGAACTTTTTTTTTGACAATATACGCATCTGAATTGAAGAATTGGAATTTTGCCAAAATCGGAGTCATTAATTTTGAATCAACTAATGTATAACTTGCTTTTTTTATTGTTGCATATTATATTTTTTCTCATTTAGAGGATCTTTAATATGGCAACAGTATGTATTGCATGCGCTCAAAATCTCGGAACAATAATTTATCTCCCCATATCTTTTGGAGTTTGGATATTGGGCGGCATTAGACGGACTGTCCAGCAAATTGCTAATAACACCGTGGGTAGGGTGATTAGAAATAATATGTTTTTCCCAGATCCACATAAAAAATTTTCGCCATCTGTTTTCAAAGAATGCAAGGAGATTTTAAATCCAGATGTCTTGGATCCATCACACTACCCTACAAAAGTAGAAACACTAAAACTATTTAATAAAGAAAAAAAAACAATCACGTTTAAGTCTGGGAATACAGAATTTTGTGCAAAAATTTTAATTTTTAATACAAATTTTCCAAGAGCAAAAAACACACATACTTGCATACGCATAGGAGGAGGTGATGAAACTCTTTCTCTTACACCCATGAGAATAATGCCATTTTTATCTTCTTATTATGATCTATCTAAACAAGATGAAAACCTGTGTTTTATGCAATTGAGCCTCTTTGGAATTAAAAAAAAGAGTGGTGAAGATTTTACCTTATGGAAGCCATTAAATTTTAAGCAGACAGGCCAAATAGTTTTTCCCTTATTAGGGGAACTAAAAAAACAAGGGTTTTCTATAGACTCGATGATTTGTCATTCAATGGGTTCGGCCATTTTGGAAAATTTAGAGAATAGAGATCCTCAAGAAGTTCCAAACACATTGATTCTTGATAGAGCTCTTCCTTCTGTATGGAAAGCAGGAAATATACTGAATCCTGTTATTCGTTATTTAGTCTATTTCTTAGCCTATTGTTCTGCTTGGTCAGGAGATCCTGAAAGATCATTAACCGCATTTTACAGAAAATTAAAAACAGATGACTCAAATCCAATTTCTGAAAGAAAAGTTATTATTTTAGAAGCCGAAAATGATTATTATTTTTCTGGTAATGGAGCATTTGATAAAAATCTCGCTAGCAATCTTTCCAAACTTGGAGCAAGCACTTTTCAAGGTAAATTTAAAATCAATCCATTAAGAACTCATCCAAGGGCTCAACATGCCGCCACAATAGATTCTTTCTGTAACATGACTGGCAAAACAATAGAGCAGGGCAAATTTTCAATCAATCCCGGAGAAAATCTTGCTTCAGCAATTGTACGCAATATATTTCTAAAAAATACAAAAAAAGGGTAGCCCTAAACATTTAGTGCCGCTCGTCCTAAAGAACGGAGTTCATAGGCCTTGTCATTAAAATATTTTTTATGACTAGCATTAAATCACGGATACTGCTGTAATAGTACATTATTACACCAAGCGGAGAGCAAATATGAAAACAAAATCTGATTTAGAAGAAGGCTGGTGGCATTTTATTGAGCGCCTGGCTCACCTAAAGAAAAGCGATGAAGTAAACGATTATCTCGATCTCTTTTTAACACATTCAGAGCGAAGGTATCTCGGTCTGCGTTTCCTGATCATTCAGGAGCTTGTCAATGGGGAAAAGACACAAAGAGAGATGGCAGAAAGTCTTGGCGTAAGTATCGCCAAAATAACAAGAGGATCAAATGCATTGAAAGACATTTCATCCAAACTGAGGAGGTTTTTAGAATAATAGATGGAAAGCCTCCTTAGAAAATAAAAAAACAAAACCTTAAGGAGGTTTAAAATGACATTATCCATCACAGAAGACCAAATTCGTAAATTTTTATTAAAAGGAAGTTCCGGTTTTTACTTTCCACAAAAAGAACAACTGGTTGATATAACCCAAGCAAAAGTTCGCGCAATCTTCCAAAAACTTAACGAGGAATTGCCAAAAGCCAAAGTAGGTGAAATCGTCTGCAAAGACATGGAATATACAGGTAACTCTACTTATGATTCTCTGATTTTTCCATTGGTTAAGGAAAGATTTAATAGAATTCTAACTAAGAATAAGGTGAGCATTGGGAATCCTTATTATGGTGGAGTTATAACACAAAGAAAATCTGGGTATAAAGTAGCATAAATGCTAGCACTCGGGAATGGCAACGGATACATGAATAGCGAGACCTCCTTCGGAGGTCTCTTTATAATGATGTTTCATGTCGAGGCCAGTCTGGTGCATGGTTTTGATCACTTGATCGAGAGAGACGAGGTGCTCGCCATCGCCATGCATGGCAAGACGACACGCATTGATGGCTTGGATGGCACCCATGGTATTGCGCTCAATGCAGGGCACTTGAACAAGGCCTGCTATGGGATCGCAAGTAAGCCCAAGATTGTGTTCCATCCCAATTTCAGCGGCATTTTCGATTTGTGCATTGGTTGCGCCAAGCGCTCCAGCAAGTCCGCCCGCTGCCATTGAACAGGCGACGCCAATTTCTCCCTGACAGCCCATTTCAGCAGCAGAAAGAGAAGCTCCTTCTTTGTAGAGGATGCCAATTGCTCCGGCAATGAGAAAAAAAGTGATCACGCCATCTTCTGTGGGATTTTTGCAAAACTTCATGTAGTAGTGGAGAACAGAAGGAATGATGCCAGCTGCGCCATTTGTGGGTGCAGTTACGATCCGGCCACCTGCAGCATTTTCTTCATTGACGGCAAGGGCAAAGAGACTGACCCAATCGAGGAGGATGGAGGGGTCTGTAGATCCTTTTCTCAAGCGGCGCAAAAGATCAGGTGCACGCCGTTTCACCTCTAAA
>JAAKFC010000104.1 GCA_011065225.1 Chlamydiota bacterium | reverse complement strand
CCTGAAGAACCTGTTGGTTAAGTTCAGGTCAAATAATTTTTGCCAATTGATAATTAATTATTAATTAGTTATGATTGTAGAATGGCAATTGGCATTAATTATTTAAATAACTTTTCTAAAGAAGTCGAAAGCTCTTCTCCTGGCAAATTAAAAGAAATTCTTTTAACTGGTCGGACGAAGCGAGTTGAAAGTGGGCAAATAACCCATTTCTGGGATTTTGAGCAAAAAAAATTCCATTCTGATTTCGATGCGATCTATGCACGAGGAATAGAGCGACTTGCAGAAAGTGTGCCCTCAAAACTTCCTAAACTCATTGGTCGTATTATTCCTAAATTTCCATTAGAGGCAAAAGATGCAGGAAAAGCTGCTGCCGTCGGTCTGGCAGGTTTTGCTGGATGGCTAGTGGGATGGGTCTATAATAACTCGCTCTCTCACCTCATTCTGCATGAATATGGCCATGCCTGGGCAGTCAATCTAATATATTCCGGTGCCAATCCCACAGTAAGCACAGGTGCCCAGTATTGGCTAAAAGAAGGAAACTGGTACAACTGGTTTTGGGGTATCCGAAAGGGAGCTCCAGGAAATTTCACTTCCTATTCTTATGGTCCTGGAACAGATTTTGGGAAGCTTCTATCACCCCTTGAACGCAATCTTTTTATTTCTTCGGCAGGATTAGGAATAGAGCTTGCCCTGAATACGACATTGGCAGGACTCGGGCTTTTAGCAATCAAAAAGAAACATCGCGCGCTTGGGGCTTCCCTCATCGGTTTTTCGATTATTTCTCTTAGCGGTGCTCATAGTTATATCCGCCGCTTTCCCGAACTTCTTGATGCCTGGTCGGAACAAATGGGCGGTGATCCTCCTAAAATTGCGGCTCTTCTTTCGGAATTATGGAATATTTCTAAGGTGGAGGCTTTTCGATTTCTTTGGTATGGCTACGTACTTTTTCCCATTTTTCTCATTGCGTTTTTAGCAATTCTCATAATCAAACCACACCATGATATCCCCGATGAGTGTGTTCTCATGCGTCTTTTGACGGCTGAAAATAAGAGTCTACCTTTGCAAAAAGTTCTCACAGAAGTGGAGCTTGAAATGGCTGAAGAATGCAAACAGGTGGAAAAGCTTCCAAAAGAAGAGAGAGAAAAGCTCACTATCAAAGTATGCGATGCTCTACTGACAAAGATCAAAAAAAATGGTGAAACACGGACTCTTTTTGAAAGAACGCGCCGAGAAATTTCCAAAGAAATCAAAGGAAAAAATCATAAGAGTTTTACCTTCCGAATAAAAGAACTCGCCTCTCTCGCTGCCTTTGCAGCCTATCAGGTCCGCAGTTTGGAGCTCATCAATGCTTTTTCCAAAACGTTTTATTTCCTCTCTGGGCTCTTTTTGGCTGCCCAAGCAATTTGCGTTCTTCTCGATTGTGTTCAAATGATCAATGATTTGGCCAATGAAAAACTGAGTAGCTTTGCCAAATGCATCAGTATTGCGAAGGTATCGTTATCAGTTGTCACTTTAATCGTCATCACGCCAACTCTTTTTGTAGCTAGTGCGGCAGGATATGCAATGCCATTTTTTCTTGCAGCAGCCATCATGCGACTTGCTTTGGGTATCATGAACCATTTTGAAATGCGCCGAATTAGTGCATCCACTGTTGCTGGTAAAAAAGAAAATTCTGTGTTGTCGAATGCCCATGGAGCATCAATTTGATCCACGTGGAGTTGAAGTCTACCAGCTTTGGAAAAAGCGCAATCAAGAATAGTGTTTGCGATAGCTATTCAACAACACGGCTGTAGCTTGAGAGACATTTAGAGAGTCGATTTTTCCAAGCATGGGGATAGAGACATGGAAATCGCATTTCTTACTGAGAATGGGTTGAATTCCTTTTCCCTCTGATCCCATGATGAGGAGTGTTTTTTCAGGAAATGCAAAATCGTAAAGAGGCTGCGTTTTTTCACTCACATCGGCTGCAACTGCCCAATAACCTGTTTGCTGGAAAGCTTTCATGGTTTCTGCAAGATTCGAAACTTTGCAGGTAGGGACAAGCTCTGTGGCGCCAGCACTCGTCTTGGAAGTGACGGGAGTGATGTCAGTGCCTCTATTTTTGGAGAAGATAACAAGATCGACTCCAAAGCATTCTGCAGCGCGAAGAATGGTTCCTAGATTTTGAGGGTCATAAATGGTGTCAAGCATCAGGACAAGGCTTTGATCCAAATTTTTCGAGCGTTCTAAGAACTCTTTTACACTCAGAGGTTCTCGTTCTCTCACCGCTGCTACGTAGGATTGGTGCGATTCTGATGCAACCAATTGCGTAAGCTTTTTCTTAGAAACCTCTACCAGCCGAACTTTATTTTTCAGTAACGCATCATAGAGAATGTCGCCTGGCTTCTGACAGGTAAAAACCTCAATAATCCTATCTGGAGATGTTTTGAGAACCTCAGCAATGCAGTTTTTCCCCATGATGAATCGATCTGGCTTTGTCATATTAAACATAATGATATATCAATTCGTCGTTCTTGTGTGGGCCAATAATTCTCCAATGGAAAGCGATTTGCTCAGGATTCCAAGCCACACTTCCTAAATACGTGTCTTCGCCGCATAAATGGGCATCTACTGATTCAAGCCTGTTGGGTTTTATCGGGGTGAGGTGAAATAAAAAAACGGGGCGATTGGCTCCATGTCGAAGATGCTCTAGCGTAATGAGGGAAGCTTTTAAATCAAGGGTCCAACGAAAAGTGTTATTGAAACTTGTATCGGGATGTTCACCAGAAAACCAATAGCCTTTTTCTTGGAAAGTCAAAATTGAGGGGGCTGGCAGATTCACAAAGATTTCGGCCTTTCCAGTTTTGATCGATTTTTCTTCTCCTTGCCGGGATTTTGCTACTAAAGAAAGTTGCTGCACTTTCAAAAGTCTTTCCCAGAAAGCGGAAAGTTCTTTTTTTCGATTTCTCTCTCGATGAGCACGGTATTTTTGCTTATGAATGAAACAATAGCGCTTTTTTTCCTGGGAAGGGAGGAGGGTATAGGCCTTTTTCAAAAGACTTTCTAATTCCCAACGCAAGGGGAATGAAGGATTGAACTGATAGATGCGAATTTTCCCTTCATAGTGGCTTTCTAAAATCCCGTTTTTTTCTAGACGAAAGAGTGCTTTTTGTATGGGTGTTAGGGGGACTTCCAATAGAGTTTGGAGCTGAGTGCCATAACACCTTTCATTGACGAAGAGAAAAAAGAGAATTCTTTCAATGTTTCGATTTCCAAACAGCGCCTGAATCATAAAAAATGAACCCTTATTTAGTTGGAAAATTCTAGCAGATAAGTTGTATTTTTCTCAAGTGAGGCGAGTTGCTGCTATTTTCTTAAACTATTTTTGGGTTTGAAGATGAAGGTTAAGCTCATTGAAAAAAATGCCAAAATACCCAAAAATTCCAAACAAAAAACCAAGGAGTATAAGTATGCAGATACAAATAGAAATCCAAATTCCAATTACTAAAGGTTTTATCCACAGGGAATACATAGATGTTTCGGCAGAAACTAATATAACTATGGAAAGTCTTAAGAATATTGTTAATGCAAAAATTGCAGAGTTAATTAATGTCACTCCAAAAGAAAGTAGTGTATGTTTTAATTATGCAAAACAGGTCAAGACAGAAACCTGTATCACAAATGGTGTAAATTGTGAGTCAGATGTTGAGACCAAGCTTACTGTGTATTTTAAAGCTTTTTTCGAAATATAAATATCATGGACCTATCCAACTAAAATCTCTGAGAGGTCCAATAGGAGGATGTTATGACACAGATACACAATGTTTTATTATCTCAGAAAGGCATATCGACGAAGTATTGGGATGTCATTCAAGTCATTCTTGCTTCTTGTTTTATTGGGCTTTGCGCTCAGATCAAAGTTCCGCTGTATTTTACTCCTGTTCCTTTTACTGGGCAGACTTTTGGTGTGATGCTTATCGGAGCTCTTTTAGGAAGGCGAAAGGGAGTACTTGCAGCTCTTTTCTATTTAATCCAAGGAGGTCTCGGATATCCCGTATTTGCAGGAGGTGCTAGCGGGTTTCATTGCTTTTTGGGACCAACTGGAGGATATTTATTGTCCTATCCTTTAGAAGCGTATCTTTTTGGCTTTCTATTTGAGAGAGAAAAAGATCATCTCCTTATCAAAACCATAGCTGCAATACTCATTGCTTATGTGCAATTGGCAATAGGATCAATATGGCTTATTCCTTTTTTGGGGATAAAAAGCATTTTACCTATGGGATTTTATCCTTTTGTTTTTGTCGATGCTGCTAAAGCATCTATTGTCTGTCTCATATTCAAATCAAAAAATGGAGAAAAAAAATGAAGATATCAATTCAATATCCTTTATTAATGAAAATGAAAACGACCACAAACCATGCGATTTCTGATTCCACTACTCTTGAAGACCTCAAAAAGGAGATTTTCGAACAGGTTTGGGATGTATACACATCGTGAATGAAGAATTGACTTTTCCCTTCATCGGAAATCCCTGCCTTTCGAATCTTCTCCATCGCTCATATTCAAGAATATGAGCTGCTTCGAAGCTTCAAAATTCAGGGCTCCGATTTTGGCAAAATTCCAATTCTTCAATTCAGATCTGTATATTTGGCAAAAGCTACACAGGAAAATCAAAAAGTCATGGAAAACCAGAAGAGATTCATTTATCGTTTGGAAATGTAGATATTGTTAGTACTGCAGATCTTCAGAGATATGCAGTAATACCAAATGTCTGTTTTAAAGCTGTTTTTGGGTCAAAGGTGAATGCGAAATAGAGTTTTGATTTATCAGGATCAAGGGGTTTCTAGAGAGGGTTTGAAACATACGTTTTGTACTTTTGAAACCCTTCTCGGTTCTCATTATGAAATCCAAAAGATCTCTGCAAAATTTCTTCTGCAAGAAGACTGGGAAAAAGATACAGCATTATGCATTTTTCCTGGAGGAGCAGATGTTCCTTACATGAAGGCTTTGAAGGGAAAGGGGAATCGAAAAATCCAGAGCTTTGTGGAAAATGGGGGCGCATTTATTGGAATTTGCGCTGGAGCTTATTATGCCGGAGATGCTGTTGAATTTGCTTTAAACACGCCGCAAGAAATTAACGAAAACCGGGAGCTCAAGTTTTTCCCTGGGGTTGTGCGTGGTCCCATTTTGGCCCCTTATGACTATAAAACAAATAGTGGAGCGAGGGCTGCGAAGATTTTTACTCGTGGGGGTGAATCATTGTTTGTTTTTTATAATGGTGGGGGATATTTTTCTCAGGCTGAACAAGAGAAAAATGTTTCGATTTTGGCGACTTATGAAGGCGGGCTTCCCGCCATCATTGAATGCAAAGTGGGAAGAGGGAAGGCGATTTTATCGGGGGTGCATTTTGAATATGACCCGGAGTTGTTAGATAATGAGGATGTTTTCTTGAAACCCCACATTCCCAATATAGCAAGTAGCAACAAGAGGCGATGGTTTTTTTTACAAAGTCTCTTGTCTTTTCTATACAGATCGTGATTCAAAAATCGGAAATTTCACAAGGAGGCCCTCAAATTTTTCAACTGCGACGAGCTGCAGTGTTCATAGACACGGAGTGAGGAGCAGGTGACAAATTTGAGGATAAGTC
>JAAKFC010000103.1 GCA_011065225.1 Chlamydiota bacterium | reverse complement strand
GCCATGTTACAGAATCGTACAGAGATCGCCAAACTTCTTATTAAAAAGGTTATTGAAAAGGGTGATTTAGAGCTTTTAAAAGCTAAAGACCATCATGGGAATACTCCTCTTCACTATGCCATAACAGGGGGTCATACAGAGCTCGCCAAACTTCTTATTAAAAAGGTTATTGAAAAGGGTGATTTAGAGCTTTTAAAAGCTAAAAACAATAATGGGAATACTCCTCTTCACTTGGACATATACGGGAATCATACAGAGATCGCCGAACTTCTTATTGAAAAGGGTGATTTAGAGCTTTTAAAAACTAAAAACAATGCTGGGAATACTCCTCTTCACTTGGCCATATACGGGAATCATACAGAGATCGTCGATTTCATTGACGCAAGAATAGTTGTCTTAGAGAGAGAAGATATTTCTAATTCTGGGTTGTAAAATCATTCCATTTCAATAGATCCACGAAGCTTCTTTTGTTTGGAACGAAGCTTTTTCTCGTGAAGCTCCTTTTCACGGACAGCCTTGGATTTTTTCGTAGGAATCCGTTTTTTTCGCTTGCGAGAGCGCAGCTCTAACTTTTTTCGAAGCTTTTTGAGGCAAATTTTTTTGTTGAGATATTGAGAACGCTCTTGTTGAGAAGTCACCCTGAGCCCTGTGGGAATATGGATCAGACGAACAGCACTGTCCGTTTTTTGGACATGTTGCCCCCCCTTCCCACTGGCTTTAAAGGCCTGCACTGCACATTCTGCTAAAAGTTTCTTATCTTCTGGTTTCATCGCCTTGTCACTGCATTATGGAATCGAGTAGCAACAACATCCCAATCGATATTTCTAAAAAAAGCGTCAATGTATTTAGCCCGATCAAGACCATACTGAGGCATATAGGCATGCTCCCAGACATCCATGACTAAGATAATCGCCCCATCTGCCAAATGGCCCAGATCGTGCTCATTGATCCAGGTATTAAAAAGACGATCAGCTTTAGGATCAAAGTACAAAATGGCCCATCCAATCCCCCGCATCATCCCTGTAGCAATAAAATCCTTCTTCCAGTTGTCATAAGAGCCAAAATCTCGATCAATGAGTTGATAAAGAGAACTAGAGCGGTCTAAAGGCTTCTTTCCACCCAGGTTCGAAAAATAGAGCTCATGGAGTCGCATCCCATCAAATTCCCAGCCAAATCGACGCTGCAGTGCTTGGTACTGATAATCGCTCGTCTTATTTTGGACAGCATATTCGCGAATCAGCTGAATGAGGAGATTGGTGTTTTTTACATAACCTCGATAGAGGGTAAAGTGCATTTTGAGCAAATCATCGCTAAATCCCGGCATCCCAATAAGATGGGAAAAATCCTCTGCTTGATATTCCATTGCCTTATGGGGAAGACCATTCTGCACTGCAAAAGCTGGAGTGAAAAAACTAAAAAAAATAGTTGCCAAAATAATTGCCAAATGCTTCATAGAGCCTCCTAAACATTAGATATAGCCAATCATTAAGAATGAGAGGAAATAACCTCAACTAAAATGTTTACTACCAATTGTTAATAATTTGTAAATATAGTATAATATATCTATGCATGGAATAGATTTTAAGACACAACCATTTTCTATCAACAACCCATATAAATCCTTTATCCCCTCTCTTGAGGATTTAGGGTTCAAAAGCAATGCGCAGATACGAGAAAAGGATAAAGTTCTTGCTTTTGCCGATCGGATAATAGATTGGGGAAAAGCGCATTTTTCCAAAGATTATGAGAAACAGATCGGATTTGTTGGAAAGACAGCAAATATCCTTGACTGGGGTGTTTGTGGAGTAGTTGGCGGGATGGAAGCTGTGGTTATTGTCGATAAGATGGTTCGGCCTTTCCACATGAATCAATTTCCAGTACTTAATACTTTCCCTTCCTTGCTCAAAATCATTATGATTCCTTCTGCAATCTCCTTTCTTATCATGGCTGTTTTTCAAGGATTTGTAGAATTTTTGAATCTACGCAGGGCTGGCTATTTTTTGCATAATATTGAAAAGAGGAAAAAAGATCCTCTAGATGGCTTGCAATGGCTTAAAGAAAAATATTTTACTCTTAATAAATCGGAAGGACAGAAAATTCATCAATATATCAAACAGAAATTTCCTGGGTCCCCCTGTAATGAGAAAGCAAAAGCCTTTGATCAAATTGCAGAAAAAGTCCTTCATGTCAAATATGACAGTTTAAAACGGAGAATCTCACCTGGACTTGCTAAAGAGGTCGTTTCACAATTGGACATTATCACAAAGGACTTGCGAAGCATTTTTCCATGGAAAAGAACTGAGGCAACACAGCGTGCTGAAATCCTCATGCAATCCCTCACAAGACAAGCCAAAAATAAAATCCTCATCCACTTTCTCGGCATCTTGGCAATTACCTGTACTTTAATCAGCATGCCCCTTTTCTTATCTGGAGTAGGAGCAGGGCCCTTTTTTGCGATTTTGGGAACCATTGCTTTTGCCCTCACGATCATTTCCTTAATTATCGACAAGGGCATAGTCGCAAAAGAAGTGGAAAAATTCTACGACAGCCTTGCTATACACATTCCAGTCAAGAATTGGAATTTTGGCCAGGAGGCCATCAAGTTTTTTGGAAGCGACAAGCTGCAGTGTTCATAGACACGGAGCGAGGAGCAGACGAAAAACTTGAGGAATAGCTGACGCCGTCAAAAACCAATTCTTGAACTAGAATGTGTATAAAATCAATTTGCAAGTAAAGGAGAGCCCAATTCCTTTCCCATCGTGGATAGGAGTTCTTTAACAGTATCAAAACTCTCGCCTGAAAGCTCAATATCATCATTGTAAAATTGCCATTTTCCTTCTTTGAAAACCAAAGTTTTTTCACTGATTTTTTCTTCCCAATCGCGATAAGTCAAGGTAATACAATGGATAGGTTCAGGTAAATCTTCATTGAGCTGATTTTCAAGAAGCTGGGCAAATTCATCTTTGCGGAAGAGATAGGTACCTGGAGATCTTTCCTTAAGGAGATATTCCGCTTTCCTTCTATTGATATTGTAAAAAGCTTCATGGATCAAATTACGCCTTCCCTCTTCTTCTTCCGAAAGAATAAAATCGACATGTGCAACTTGACGTAAAATCCAAAAGGGATTTTTCCCCTGCTTAGGATCATAGGCAATCTGATTGAGAATATGCATGGTTTTGGTGAAGAGAGCATAAGCTTCTTTGGAGAAATCCTGATACTCAAATACTTCTTCACTTTCTGGAGAAAGCACTTCAAAAGCACCTTCTTCATCATTAGGACGAAGTTGGATCACAATTGACTTCCATTCTTCTGAAAACACTTTTTTCTTTTCTAATTCTGCAAAGCGCAATTCTCCCGTTTTGCAATTGACATAGCCTTGATAGGATTTTTTCGCTTTTTGAAAGAATCGATTCATTTTTTCTGCCCTCCGAAGAATCAAGTGGCGAAAAAGAGCAAGATTCCGATGGACACGCCTATCAAGAATAACAACTTTCATCATACCTCCTAGGAGACACTGCATATACCGTGAGCGATTAGGTGAGGTCCCCAAATTTACCAAACCTAACCGCTCACGGTATATGCAGTGCCTCCTTCTATTGTCTCCTGAAAATATTTTCCTATCAAGACCAATTGAAAGAAATTAACCCCCTTTTTATACTCTACCCATGAGATTTCTGTTTCTCTTTCTTTTATCCCTTCAATTCCAAGGACTTGCCATGATTTATATATCTGAAGAAATTCAAGCAACACGAAAACCCTCCTATCTCATTCAACCCTTCATTCTGAACCGCTGGTCCCCTCGCTCAATGACAGGGGAAGCAATGACTGATGAAGAGCTTATGCCCCTTTTCGAAGCAGCGCGTTGGGCCCCATCGAGCTTCAACAGCCAGCCCTGGCGGATTCTTTATGCAAAAAGAGACACTCCCGAATGGGAACTCTTCTATAACCTCCTCATAGACTTCAACAAACAGTGGTGCCAAAACGCATCAGCTCTAGTCGTGATGGTTTCTCATGACAACTTTGAAAAGAATAACAAGCCTTCTATCACGCATAGTTATGATACAGGAGCTGCGTGGATGGCCATAGCCCTAGAAGGAAATGCCCGCGGATATGTGGTTCATGGAATGAGCGGATTTGATTTTGAAAAGGCTCGCCAAATCCTTGAAGTTCCCGAAGGTTATACTGTCGAAGCCATGGCAGCGATTGGCAAAAGAGCTCCCAAGGACAAGCTTTCGGCAGAGATGCAGCAAGCCGAGGCGCCCTCAACCCGCAAGCCTCTAAGCGAGATCATCATTAACGGCAAATTCCACTAGCTATGAAAAACCCAAGTAATGAAAAGATTCAGAAAGCAGCCAAATCTCTTCCCAAACCTCAGATTCAAAAAAAAACGAGCAAGTCCTGCACCTGCTCGCTAAAAATTGCAACCAAACTTAAGCACCACTAGTGTAGTTACTTAAGTACTCATCAGGATTGAGTTATGCTGCTGTTGCTGCTTTTTTTCGTCTGCGAGTTCTTCTTTTCGCAGTTGTCTTTCTCGCAGCTTTTTTTCGAGTTGTCTTTCTCGCAACTTTTCTGCGAGTAGTTTTTCTTGCTGCTTTCTTGCGAGTAGTTTTTCTACGTGCAACTTTTCTGCGAGTAGTTTTTCTTGCAGTTGTTTTCTTTCTACGACGAGTAGTCTTTCTAGCAGTTGTTTTTTTAGCTGCTTTTTTTCTTCTTTTAGCCATGACAATTCCTCCTTGTTTGCATGCATAGGATTGTGTTTCCTTTTTGGTCCACATGGCTAGGACCGATCCACAACATTGTCTCCTACAATTTCTAATATAATAAATTTTTATTTAAAAAGAAAAAAAAAATTAAAAATATCTCGATTTAAAAAGAAAAATTATGCAATTTTCGCTTTTAGAGTGTATTTTGAGCTGTTTTTTGGAAAATAAAAAAAATTTTATATTATCCTCAAAAAAAGAGGGTTTTATTGAATTTCGATCTCTATTTTTTCGATTTTGTCGCCCATTTTGATCATTTTGGTTACATCCAACCCTTGAATTGCCTGACCAAAAACGGTGTATTCTCCATCTAAATAGGGAACTTCTTCAAGAGTAATATAGAATTGTGACCCACTTGAGCGTTTTTCAGGGTTGCCCTGATCTGGAAGACGCGCCCAAGCAAGAGCTCCTTTGGTATGAGGAAGTCCAATTTCCGCTGGAATGGTAAATCCTGGCCCTCCTTGTCCCGACCCCTCGGGATCACCTCCTTGGATGACAAAGTTCGAGACAACCCGATGGAAAATCAATCCATCATAAAAACCATTTTTGGCAAGATTGATGAAATTGGTTACAGAGAGCGGCGCTCTCTGAGGAAAAAGCTCACAGATGATTTTGCCTCTAGTAGTATAGATAATCGCCTTATAGGTCTTTGCCTCTTCAAACTGCATGGCTTTTTTGGGTTCTGAGACTTTCATGGGGATGGCTCCGGTTAAAAAAAGAACTGAAAGAAGGATTGCTAGCGTGCTGAGGTAGAATGAAGAAAAGTTGAACCTCCCTCGCCTAAAGGCGAAGGATTCCTGCTTCAACGCTCCCTCCAACGAGGGCAGCTCCACAGGCTTTCGACCGTCGTCCCGGCGGCCTCTTTTTAACATGCTTGGTTTTCGCA
>JAAKFC010000102.1 GCA_011065225.1 Chlamydiota bacterium | reverse complement strand
CCAGGGGATCATTGGGCGAAAGCTCTTCCCATGCTCAAAGAGAATAGCGCCTATCGCTTAGCAAACGATCGGAATTTTTCCCAATTCATAGAGATGCAAGATAAGATCAAAGGGCGTTCAGCCCGCACCTTTCAGCGCATTTCCAATCCTCCTTGGGGGGATGAAGATTTGCAGATGGCAGAAGCCATCAACATCATGAAAGACATGCTTCTCATCCAGAAAAATTCTTGAAAAGAACCCCATCTCTACTCTACCCTATTAATTCAACTTGCCCCCTATCTCTTTTTTGGACGTTAGCGAGAGGAAGAGATACAAGATTTCCGAGGAAGGGAAGGTGTAAATACATCTTTCCGACGAGGAAAGCGAAGTAGGTCTTTCTCGCAGATAGTTCAGGAAAGAGATAGGGGACAAGTTGAATTATTAGTTTTTGGCCAGATAGCTCAGTCGGTAGAGCAGAGGACTGAAAATCCTTGTGTCGCCAGTTCGATTCTGGCTCTGGCCATTCGTTCTAGAAAACAGAAATCCCGTAGTATTGCCGAGCTACGGAGAATATTTATTGATGTATTTGCACAGCTCAGCGATCTCTTCTTTTGAATGAAGTGCAGAGAGGGCAACGCGTAAAATCGATTTTCCCATAGCCACGGTGGGGTACATTGCGCCGGTGACAAAGAAACCCGCTTCTTGCAATTGAGCGGTGCATTCAATTGTCTTATGCTCATCACCGATGAATATCGCTCGGATAGGCGCTTTATAATCTAAGTAGTTTGTATGAGATTTATTGAGTGAGTCGAAATAGGCTACGTTGTCCCATAATTTCTTTTGCAACTCATCAATCTCATCGGTGAGATGGATCTTTGCTGAGGCGATCGAGGAGGTGATAATTGACATGGGAGGGGGGTTGCCAAAGAGGTAATTACTATCAAAGCGTTTCACAATCTCTGTATCTTTTTTGGTTGGTAGCGCGAGAATTCCTCCATTTGTTCCAAACCCTTTTGAGAGAGCAGGGGTGAGGATCATTCGAGGATGGAATTTGTTTTTCAAGAGATCAAGAGTGTAGCCACAGCCATTTTTGCCGTAAATGGATGTGCCGTGGGCGTCATCAAGGTAAATGTAACCATCGTATTTCTCGGCCAGCTCGAGTAGTAAGAGCACCGGAACGATTCCTCCCATAGATACGACGCTGTCAGAAAGAGAAATTGGTGTCTGACGGTTTTTGCCTGCCTGCTCAAAGGCTGCAATGATATTCTCTTCCTCTCGGAAATCAGTTCGTACTACTTGACCAAATTGCTCCAGAAGCCCCTGGTTGATTTGCAGACAGGCATGTGCCCTCGTATCCATAATGAATAAAGGGCCATTTTTCTTGATTGGAAAACTTGGCATTTCGCCAGATCCCAAAAGAGGCAAAAAACCGAGATGGGTCAGATGCAAAGAGGTAAAGATCGAAATGGATGCCCCGCAAAACATTTGACTGAGCAACTTTTCTAAGACATCAAATGGTTCCATTCTCAATCGTGTTCTTGCAACGGCGAGATTGACACCATATTCTTCTAGATGCGCTTTCCCCGCATTAACAACCCGCTTATCAACGTCTAGTCCTAGATAGGAGCAGCAGGCAAACTCAACCATTCGTCTTCCATCAGCGACTTCAATAGTTTTCCCCTCTCTTTTGGTGACCACTAGATTGTTGATTAGATCGAAGGCTTTGAACTGATGTTTTTTCGCCCGGTCAAGCTTCTTTTTTTGCCAGTTATTAGCGAATTTATGTGCCAAAGACTCCTCTTGAGCCAGTTCTTCGGACTTCTTTAAGTTTGGTTCTTTTGAGGAGTTGTCTTTTTTTACCATAATAAGCCTTTGATCAAACAACTATAGATTAAATTATTTCTTGTCAATTTTAGTCTTTTTTTTGAAATAGTCTGGAAATCATGGGTAGTGTAACATTCTTTCTGTAAATTCAACTTTCTGACAAAGGCTCAGGAGTTGAAAAAAAAGGTTTGAGATCAGATTCTCAGTTTTCAAAGATAGCAGAAACTCTTTGGAACCGATCAGGGGAGTATTTAGAAACGACAGAAGATCGAGATTTAGCCTCTGGAAGAGGTCTTCAGAATGCGTTTTTTAATCAATCTAATGATCCCAAACAAATACTTGATGCAGTTTGTCAAGTGAGAAATATTCTGATCGTAGAAAACAATAAAGAGCTTATTGTACTATACAGATCGTGATTCAAAAATCGGAAATTTCACAAGGAGACCCTCAAATTTTTTAACTGCAACGAACTGCAGTGTTCATAGACACGGAGTGAGGAGCAGGTGATAAATTTGAGGATAAGTCGACGCCGTGAAAAACAGATTTTTGAATCACGATCTGTATAAAGACCCAATCTTTATTATCAACCACTAAAACTGCATATTCTGTAGTGAAATGGACCCCTTATAACGGCATGTGTGGGCTCTGTCATTCACTGGTTTAATAGGTAATGCTTAGGCAAAGAGCAAAATCAAGAATGGGATTTAGAATAGTCCGTCTTAAGCTCCCAGCCTGAACAGGTACGTAAATTTGCCGGAGTTGTAGATTACCTTCCCTAGGCGTTGCTTGATCATAGCTGCCAAACTTTTCTAGGAATAATTTCTCATCCCTTGTATCCTTGGTGATCTAGGTTGATTTAAGGTCATCGGGGGTAGTTTTCGGAGCTCATTTAGGAAGACTGAAAATCCTTGTGTCGCCAGTTCGATTCTGGCTCTGGCTAACTCGAAGAGTATCTAGGGTTCCTCGCTTTACTAGGCGGGCCATCTGAAGGACTATTGCTCCTCGCCAAACTTACCTAAGTTTGGCTCGTCGCACTAGCCTCCATCTAACCCGCCTATTAAACCGAGGAATTCCCTAGCTCCTCTTCTCATTGGCCTGGCCAAATTTTGGGTTGAAAACGACGCATTTTGGATCTTCGTTTGCCAGAAGTACTATTTGTACTACCCCCCCCCTCAAGAAAATCCAAATTGTTTGTTCAGCTCCCAAAAATTGCCAAGAGAAAAAATGTTTTCCCCGGAGGGTTTATGGCTACAAAAGTAAATGGTTTAGATTGTAAGTTAAACAAAGATGGATATTATGTTTTTGATGAGCAATCAATGACACAAACAGAAAAGTGGGATGCAACAAGGTTTTGTCAAAAAGAACTCAATGATGCCGGACGTGTCATTTTGGGTGTAGCATTGCCTGCAATTTGTTATTTTGTTGGTGTTTTGACTGGTTATGTGATTCCCTTAGCTACTTACATTATCGTTCCTTTATCGCTCATTGTATTTGGTGTTATTTTCTCCGAGCTCGGCAAACGAGACCATTATCAAAAACAAACATCTTTTTTATGGCTCGCACATTATGCACAGGATCTTAAGACTCGGTCCAAGCTATACACATTCCAGTTCAAGAATTGGTTTTTGACAACGTCGGCTATTCCTCAAGTTTTCCGTCTGTTCCTCGCTCCGTGTCTATGAACACTGCAGCTCGTCGCATCCAAAAAACTTGAGGGCCTTCTGGCCAAAATTCCAATTCTTGAACTGGAATATGTATAAGAATACTTCAATTTATATGTATTCCAAACTATTAAAAAAGGAGTTGCATATGAATCAGCTCTTATCATTAGACTGTGAGTAGAAAGCTTTTGAGAAGCAGAAATACTGGGAAGCTAAGGCTTCTGATGCGGAGAAAAACGGGGTCCATACTCCAAGCATTATTCCTAATGTTTTAAAAGATGTTTTCAAAGAAGAAGGAGGATATCGGTATGAAGAGTAGAGGAATAGTTGTATTTCTATTGAGCAGTGTTTTCATGGTTTCCAACATTCTGTTGAATGCTTGGGAAGGACATAAGGAGGATCCCCACTATGAGTGGTTTGAGGGCAATGAGGTTGCAGTCCGAGAAGATGGGATTTATGCTGATTCGAATAAGGGAATGATAAAGCTTAATGTTGTCGAATACGACAGGGTAAATAATCGGTATAAAGTGATATGTAGTTGTCTGCAAAAGCCAGGTCTTGATCCTGGCGAAGCTTTGAGCATCCCATACGAGAATGCTTCTCAATAATTTGTTAAGGGCAATTCTAAGTACGTAAATTTGACGGAGTTGTAGATAGCTTCCCTTGAGGAAACGCTGAATAACTATGCGATCTGAAGTCTACTGCTCCTCGCCCAACTTTGCTAAGTTTTGGTTCGTTATTTTTCATTTTTACAAACCTCTAACATACAATTGGTTATCCAAAATTTTCTCGAATACAGTTTTTAAAATAACTGAATTTTGATAAAAATAGTCAGTTATGATACTGTATTCATATAAAATAGGAGAGTTGGAAGATGCTTATCCCCCGTTTCCAATTTCAAAAATTAAAGTCCCTTTCCTCAAAGAAGGTAACGATCATATACGGGCCTAGAAGGGTAGGGAAGACAACTCTTTTAAAAAAATTTTTAGAAAATAAAAAAAACTATCTTTTTGTGACAGGTGAAGATGTTTTTGTGAGTGATTTTTTATCGAGTCAATCAATTGAAAAACTTAAGAGTTTTATTGGGAAAAAAACTCTGCTTGTTATTGATGAGGCTCAGTATATTCCATTAATTGGAAAAAGTTTGAAGCTCATTATAGATCACATTGAGAACGTAAGAGTGATTGTGACGGGATCCTCGACGTTTGATTTGACTAAGCAAATCGGCGAGCCATTGACGGGCAGGCAACATATCATTCAGTTATTTCCTATCTCTCAGTTGGAACTCAATCAAATCGAAACTCTAGCAGAGGCGAGCGCGCATTTGGACGAAAGGCTTATTTATGGAAGCTATCCAGAAACTTTGACCCTAAAAGACAACTCGCTCAAGCAAGAGTACTTGCACGAACTGGTATCTTCATATCTGATCAAAGATATCCTTGCCTTTGAAGGGGTGCAAAAGTCTAAGAAAATGATAGATCTATTAATTCTTCTGGCTTTTCAAGTCGGTAAAGAGGTTTCTCATAATGAACTGGGGGCGCAGCTTTCTATGAGTAAAAATACGGTGGAGAGATATCTCGATTTACTTGAAAAAGCTTTCGTATTGGTTAATATTCGCGGGTTTAGCCGAAATTTGCGAAAGGAGGTAACAAAAACATCTCGTTATTATTTTTATGATAACGGTGTTCGCAATGCGCTAATTAACAATTTTAATCCTTTAGTTCGACGTGATGACGTGGGAATGCTTTGGGAGAACTATTTAGTTATGGAAAGGATTAAAAAACAGCACTATCTATCTATTTGGAGCAATAATTATTTTTGGCGTACATATGATCAAAAAGAGATTGATTGGGTAGAAGAAAGAGAAGGTCAGTTACATGGCTATGAGTTTAAGTGGAAAAAAGACAAAGCGCAACCACCTAAGCTCTGGCTGGAAACTTATGAAAATGCAACCTTCACCTGTATTTCTCAGAGCAATTATCTTGAATTTATTACCTGAAAATTTGGTGCCTAAGAGGGTGTCTACAAAGTGCTTTCACTGCTGAGAGCTTAAGATTTTTTCCTATGAGCATGCTTTGGAGGCCGGAGCAAACTTAAAAAGTTTGTGAAGCCTGAAAAGCTTTTCATAGGGAAAAAGATTGCTCTCATGAGCAGTGGAATGACTTTGTAGACACCCTCTAATGGAGTGTACTTG
>JAAKFC010000101.1 GCA_011065225.1 Chlamydiota bacterium | reverse complement strand
GAAAGGGTTCATCAAAGTAAAAATTGGTGTTGGTCGTGGGAAAAAGGCCTATGACAAACGGGCTGCAATCAAAGAACGCGAACAGAAGCGTGCCATGCAACAAGCCCTGAAACAACATTAAGGGCTCGTAAGAAAATAAGTTGGATATACCAGACTCAGCCATAAACTTGGAATTTTCATCGATATCTTTTGCACCCTAACACCCCCGCTCTATCTCGCTAACTTTAGTCAAGTTAGCTTCGATCTCGCGGAGCTGTCAGAGCACAAAATCTTATCGCCAAAACTCAGGTTGGTAGTCCTTTACAAAGAAAAATTTTTTCTTCACTATGCTTCTAATTTTTCGTTGAACTAAGGAGTTACACCATGCAAGCAATCCAGACAGGCACCTCCACCCCTCATGTATTCCAAGACGCAGCTGCCCCTGGAAATCTTGAAAAATTGTTAAGGCTGACGACTCAGATCCAAGAAGACATTGACCATGGGAGGATTCTCGAGGCAAAAAAAACTTGCAAAAGCTTATGCGAGGAAGGGCGCCACCATGTTGCCCGTGTGGTTTTAGAAAACCAACATGCTAACCCTTATCCAGTTGCTTCCCGACTCGTTGACCTCTTGAGCCATCTTAGTATCCAATGCGAGGATGAACTCAAGGGAGAGATTGCGCAAGCTGCGCGTCTCTTTATTGAGCTCATGGCGTTCAAGTGCTTTCAAGAACAACGCAAGCTCAATATGCAATCGATTCAAGAGCAGCTCACAAAGATTCATACCGACCTTTCCCACGACAAGAACCAGCAAAGGGTCAATGCGCAGATCTCGCTCCGTTTCAATGTGACTTGCTGTTTGGAAGCTCTCAAGTCGATGGAATCGATCGACTATAGAGGTTTTTTTAAGGATATGATCGTGATCATCAAAGAGCAAAGTATTGGGACAGCCTTCCACCTCATTAATAGACTCCGCACCCAATTGGGCAAGAGCTGGTTTGCGAACCTCCTCTTCATTTCCTGGATGGGGAGTCTCCATACTGAGGATGAAAATGCTTTTAACATATTGGCAGCTGATATTTCTCATTTATCACAGGAAAATCCAGAGATCGCTCTAGGAAGTGTGGAACTCTATGCTGATTTGATTCGCAGAGGATCTCCCACAATCCAATCCAAAGCTCTGGATGGCCTTATAGAACTCGCCAATCTACGTGGTGGCCGCTTTGCTAGTCGTTCCTATTGGAAAGTCCGCTATCGAGCCGTGCAGCATCTCCATTGCCTCCATTCCAACCCCGCAATTAAAGACAAAGCAATTACAGCCCTTTTGTTCATCAATGCCCGTGAAACCCACAAGAACATTCGGGGTTTCTTCAACCAGATTGAAGAGAATCCCCAACTCATCGAGCAGTGGACGCGGCAATTTGCTCAAGAAAGCGCCCCTCTTTGGGACGAAAAAATTCGAGAAGAACAAGAGCTCAACCAAAGGATGAAAGCCCTTGAGATTAGGGAACAACGACTTGTCCAGCAGGTGGATCTGCATTCGACAGCTTTAGCCAAAGAGCGGCGTCAAGTGCTCCTCGAAAAGGAATCTATAGAACAGGAAAGAACTGATTTCGAGGCAAAAGCATGCAACTTGGAGCACTTGAAGAATCTGCTCTCTAAGCAGATGAACAACTTCTTGGACGAGATACTTGTAGCTAGCCCTTCTCAAGATTCTGCCCCTGAGATCCCTGAAAATTTTCTATGTCCCATTACAGGTCAACCGATGGTCGATCCTGTTTCCACCCCTGTTGGCGACTCCTATGAGCGTTTTGCAATTATCACTCACATCCGAGAAGTGGGGACAGATCCGATCACGAGGGAGATAATAACGGAAAAAGATCTGCATCCGAATAAAGTACTTCAAGACATGATTGAGAAGTTTTTTCAAAAGCGCCGCCTCCAGGCCGATCCAGCTAATAACAACCTAACACCTAAGAATGCGGGAATGTCGATTAAGTCTTCTCAACTTTGGAATGCATTATCTCCACAAGGGCGAGCTCTTTTGCAAAAAGTCTCTCAACTCTCATGTTTGGATTCTTTCTCTCCGGGAAAACCGATAACTGAAGCAGACGTTAAGATTCTTTTCGATCATTCTAAAGCAGAAGATGCGGAAGCACAATATCTTCTAGGAATTTGTTACCATCGAGGTCTGAGTATTCCACTAGATAAAAAACGAGCAGTGGAATACTACACTCAGGCGGCGAAGCAAAACCATTTAATGGCTCTGACACAGCTCGGTGAATGCTACCACATGGGCGAAGGGATTAAAAAGGACGTCGCTGCCGCGGTTAAATTGTACCGCGAATCTGCTGCACAAAAATTTGCGAGGGGGCAATACCTCCTTGGTTTCTGCTACGACAATGGCCAAGGAGTTGAAAAGGACGTCGCTACCGCGGTCAAATTGTACCGCGAATCTGCTGCACAAGGATTTGCGCGGGCGCATCGAGATCTAGGGTCCAGCTACCTGTACGGGACAGGAGTAAAAAGGAACACAGTTACCGCAATGAAATACTACACTAAGGCAGCTGAACTGGGAGACGCACAGGCTTTGATAAGAATAGGTGACTGCTACCTGTATGGGATAGGAGCAGAATGGAATAGAGTTACCGCAAGGAAATACTACACTAAGGTAGTTGAACTGGGAGACGCAGAGGCTTTGATGGAAATGGGCTACCACTACCTGGAGCAGTGGGGAAACAGCCCTATCGTAATCGAATGCTTCACTAAAGCAGCTGAACTGGGAGACACATGGACTTTGATAGCAATGGGTGACCGCCACCTGAACGGGGATGGAGTAGAAAGGAGCTCAGTTACCGCAATCGAATACTTTACTAAGGCAGCTGAATTGGGAAACGCAAGTGGTTTGACAAGGCTGGGCAAATGCCACCTGAACGGGGATGGAGTAGAAAGGAGCTCAGTTACCGCAATCGAATACTTTACTAAGGCAGCTGAATTGGGAAACGCAGGTGGTTTGATAGAAATAGGCAAATGCCACCAGCACGGGTATGGAGTAAAGAAAAATAAAGTTACCGCAATCGAATACTTTACTAAGGCAGCTGAATTGGGAAACGCAAGTGATTTGATAGAAATAGGCGACTACTACCTGTACGGGGATGGAGTAAAGAAAAATAAAGTTACCGCAATCAAATACTTTACTAAGGCAGCTGAATTGGGAAACGCAAGTGGTTTGACAAGGCTGGGCAACACTTACCTTAACCGTGGAGGAGAGACAAACCTGGCTACTGGCATCGAGTTATATATAAAAGCCGCGGAACTGGGAAATGCCAACTCTCAAAATTCCTTAGGAAAACTCTACCTGAAGGGCGATTGTGTGAAAAAGAATATCCCTGCCGCAATTGTTTGGTTCCGCAAGGCTGCTGCTCAGGGAGAAGCTGAAGCTGAATACCAACTAGGTAAGTGCTATGAAAAAGGGATAGGGGTGACCCAGGACGATAAAACTGCTGCCGAATGGTTTGCTAAAGCGGCTTCAAGTGGGCATAACCATGGGACTATTTGTTACAAGTTTGAAACGATGATCGCCCGTCATCTTCTCAAAGTCGTGGAGCAAGGAGATGCCGATACTCAGTGCAGTCTCGGAGTTTTCTACATGCGCGGCATAGGGGTGAACCAGAGCGATGAAACCGCTGCCAAATGGTTCTCAAAAGCAGCGGAGCAAGGGCATGCCGATGCTCAGTTCAACCTCGGAGTTTGCTATGAAAAGGGCAAAGGGGTGCCCAAGAATGATAAAACTGCTGCCGAATGCTACTCAAAAGCAGCGAAGCAATGGCATGCCGATGCTCAGTTCAACCTCGGAACTTGCTACGTATACGGCAGAGGGGTAATCCAGGATGATAAAGCCGCTGCCGAATTGTTCTCAAAAGCAGCGAAGCAAGGGCATGCCGATGCTCAGTGCAATCTCGGAGTTTGCTATGAAAACGGCATAGGGGTGATCCAGGACGATAAAACCGCTGCCAATTGGTATTCGAAAGCAGCGAAGCAAGGGCATGCCGATGCTCAGTTCAACCTCGGAGTTTGCTATGAAAACGGCAAAGGGGTGATCCAGAACGATGAAACCGCTGCCAAATGGTACTCAAAAGCAGCAGCGTGGAGACAAGTCAATGCTCAGTTCAAACTCGGAATTTTCTACGCAATTGGCAGAGGGGTGCCCAAGAAAACTAACACCGCTGTCAATTGGTACTTAAAAGCAGCGGAGCAAGGCATAGGGGTGACCCAGGACACTAAAATCGCTACCGAGTGGTACTCAAAAGCAGCGGAGCAAGGAGATTCCGATGCTCAGTTCTGGCTCGGGTTTTTCTATGAAAACGGCATAGGGGTGCCCAAGAAAACTAACACCGCTGTCAATTGGTACTTAAAAGCAGCGAAGCAAGGGCATGCCGATGCTCAGTGCTATCTCGGACAATGCTATAAAAATGGCATAGGGGTGACCAAGAAATATGAAACCGCTGCCGAATGGTACTCAAAAGCAGCGAAGCAAGGGCATGCCGATGCTCAGCACTATCTCGGAGATTGCTATGAAAACGGCAAAGGGGTGATCCAGAACGATGAAACCGCTGCCAAATGGTACTCAGAAGCAGCGAAGCAAGGGCATTCCTTTGCTTCGTTCAGTCTCGGAGTTTGCTATAAATACGGCATAGGGGTGACCCAGGACGATGAAACCGCTGCCAAATGGCACTCCAAATACAGGACAGGTATAAAGTGACCCAGGACGTTAAAACCGCTGCCGAATGGTTCTCAAAAGCAGCGGAGCAAGGGCACAAATCGGAATGTGTATAGATTCCCAAAAAACCCAAGTAAAAGGGACTTCGGAAAAAAGCTACATAGCGGGGAGGATTTTTCCTTCGTACGTAATGCTGGAGAAGGCTGCCTCCCCTCTTTCTAGATTTTTGGGAAGAAGGATTTCTGTCCCTTTCAGATTCTTTACATTAGTGAAAAAGTGCACGCCTGCAAGTTTTTTTTTTGCGGTGGGTGCGCAAGTATGTAAAAATGTGATTTTGTTTGGGGCCATGCACTTTGAGGGGGATCTCCTTCTAGAAAGAGGTCCTTGCGTGCTCTTCGAAAATACAATGCTGCGTGTGTGAGCTCGGTTTTGAGAATTTCGGGTTTACTGTAGTCGACGAGCCTGCGGTTGTCAGAATCAACGAGTGTGTAGCGTCAGTTTTCACATCCCCGATAGACGTCAACTATGCCAGGACATCCCATTTGAATGGCTGTGGCGGCAAAGCCTTTCCACTCCCCATATTCTTGGATCTCTTTTTGAAAAGAAGTCCAAAGTCTTTTGAAGGTGGGTTTGCTTGCCCCAAACACCAAGAAGGATTTAGTAGAGGAAATACTCGGCCAGAGAAATTATTTAAACAAATCAGGTGTCTTAAGATGGAACTTGAATGGCTTAAAAAAAATGAGGAATTTTGGTCTAGACAAAAGGGACCACTTCAAACTCATTCACCAGCTCTTCGGCGTCTCCTTGACGAAAGGGTCCTTTTTCGTTATCTTTGAACATCTATTGAACACAGGAGATATCCCATGAAAATGCAACTAAAACGTCTAGATTTCACAAGGCTCATCGGCAAAATTCAGAGCATCGTTCCTACCAAGCCCTCCATCCCGATTTTGGCTAATATTCTCATCGAAGCCGATAATGGACAAATCATCATAAGTGCAACCGATCTGACTGTAAGCATGCGCGTTTTTGGTGAGGCAAATGTCACTGAACCTGGCGCTATG
>JAAKFC010000100.1 GCA_011065225.1 Chlamydiota bacterium | reverse complement strand
GCTTGGAGTGAAATGGGGTGCTGGGCGATCTTATAAATCTCACGGATACGTTCAGGAGTGAGTCCTAACTCTTGAGCTAGCTCTTCGGGGGTGGGTTCGCGACCCGTTTCCATCATGAGCTTTTTGGCACCGCGCAAAACCTTATTGATCGTCTCGATCATATGGACTGGGATACGAATCGTACGGGCTTGGTCGGCGATGGCACGGGTGACTGCTTGGCGGATCCACCAAGTCGCATAGGTGGAAAACTTGTAACCACGGCGATACTCAAACTTCTCGACCGCCTTCATGAGGCCCATATTCCCCTCTTGGATCAGATCGAGGAAGGAAAGACCCCGATTGGTGTACTTTTTAGCAATGGAGATGACGAGACGCAAGTTCGACTCGACCATTTCGCGTTTAGCTTCTTGGCTCTTATCCATCCAACGCTGCAGCATCCGGACATCTTTCTTGAATTCGTCGATATTGCGTCCAGCGGCGAGTTCTCTCTTAGAAAGCTTGCGTTTGACAGCAGCAAGTTTGGCAGCGGCAAACTTATTTTTCTCAGCGCGAGGGGCCAGCTCTTGGATTTCATTCTCGAGAATGATGAACCGTTCATAGCCATTCATGATCACTTCGACAAAGTCTTCGATGATATTGTGGCGAAAATGCATGCGCCTCAAGAATGCCTGAGTGCGAATACGGCATTTTTCGATATCTTCTGAGACCTTGAGCCGCTCTGCTTTCTTCATTTTGGGATCACGCATCTGCAGAAGAAGTCCCTTTAGAAAGACATCTTCTTTATGGAGCAATTCGATGACGCGTGGGAGAAGGGCAAGATATTTTTGTTTATCATCTACCTTTTTCTCAGCAATCGATTTGTCAAAGCGTTCCTTGCCAGTTAGGAGATAATTAGCAATGGAAATGCCTTCCCTCGTCGAGTAACGAAAGCGCATAATGATCTTCTCGATCTGAATCTGCGCCTTTTCAATCCTTTTGGAAATCTCCACCTCTTCTTCACGAGTGAGAAGAGGTACTGATCCCATTTCTTTAAGGTACATCCGAACAGGGTCATCTGAGGCCCCCTCGGCCCTCTTGGAAATCCCTTCGAGTTCTTTGGCTTCTTTCTTTCTCTCTTTTTGCCGCTCTACCTCAACCTGATTGAGGATCTGGATATCCATCCCGCTGAGAAAGATCAGTACCTGATCAATCTGCTCCGCTGAGTCAAAACTCATCGGGAGGATCTCATTGATCTCCTCATACGTGACATAACCCTGATCCTTAGCAAGGGTAACAAGCTCTTCAATTTTTTGTTGATGTTGCTGATTGAACAGACTCGAATACGTAGAGGAAGATTCTGCTTCTTTGACCATGATGATATTGATATAGTTGAATGAGGATTAAGATTATACCTTAAAAACCGATTTAAACCCATATGCAAATTTTTGCTCTCAACAAAAAAACCCTTGTGCATGCTTCAGGAGCGGAAAAAAGAAAAAACTATACATGCCCCGAGTGCGGAGCACCCGTTCGTCTGAAATCTGGAACCCGGCGTACCTCTCACTTTTTCCACTTGGGAAAGAACCCCACCTGCCGCCAGTCGCAAAAAGGGCTCATTCATCTGCGCCTGCAGCGCTATATCCAGTATTTATTTGAAGATGAAAATGCTGAGCTGGAAAAAGCCTTTCCTGAGATTGGCCGGATTGCCGATGTGGCCTGCCTTCGCTCAAAAAGGATCTATGAGGTCCAATATTCGCCTATGACACCTGAAGAAGCGAAAGGCCGTTGCTATGACTATGAGAGCATCGGCTACCAAGTGATTTGGATCCTCCATGATGATACATATAACCGGCGCAAAACACGTGAGGCAGAGCAATTTTTACGCACGAAAACCTGCTACTACACCAACATGGACAAAGAAGGCAATGGCATGATCTATGATCAGCTCCCTCTTTATGGAAAAAGACCCATTAATTTGAGAAAATATCGTCCCCTTCCTATGCATGGCTGGCCAAATCCACTCTTTTCAAAAGGCCAGACCTGGTCGTATTATCATGAGGGGGACTTTTTTGATCTGGCTCTGCATGGGCAATTCCCCAAGCCCAAAAAGCCCTTTAATCCTCTAAAAATCCTTAGAGAAGAGTACTTGGATCTCCTTTACAAGCTGCTTAAAAAAAGCTGCAAATAAAAGAGGTGAATCTTATCCCCTAAGATTCACCTAAAAAAAATTACTTTATATCTAAAAAAGCGTCTCCATCCTCTGGAAAAAATCCGAAATGTTCTGAAGAGCCTTGGATCTCTGGAGGGAAAGATTTCATTGGAGTGGATGATTTCGCAGATTCCAATTCTTCCAACTTTTTATGCAAAAATTCCTCGAAAGAGGAGCCTGATAAATAAGACTCTGAAAAAGAGGAGTCTGAAAAAGAGGAGTCTGAAAAAGAGGAGTCTGAATAAGAGGAGTCTGAATAAGAGGAGTCTGTGAAAGATTCATCCAACTCATTTTGTTCTACTTTCTGCTTTAGCTCTATTATAGATTGATCTAATATTGCTGCGTTTTGCATTAGTTCTTTTATTGAATCTTTTATTGGACCTTTTCCTTCTAATGCTTTTGATAAGCCACTGGATAGCTTTTCGAGCCCTTTTTCCATAACACCAGTTACTTTAGATGAAGTTTCATCATTGCTAGCACTTTGTGTCCCGAAGCCCATTGTTGGAAATAATCCAACTGGAAGTTTTGCATTTATTATGACTGTCATATTTACTTTCTCCTTTTTAAACAAAAATTAAAGATGTATAAAATTAATTATACTAAATTAATAGTTTAATGACAAGTTTTATTTTAAGAATAAAAAGGATCTCTGAAATTAGCTAAGCAACTAAAATAGAGGAAGATACCAAGAAGGCAAATCGCATAAAAAACATCTCTATAGGGGAAATTCCTCTCCAGAGAGGAAATAAAGGGCTTTTTGGCATTTATCCAGACAATCCAGGGCATTCCATCCATCCGCCGAATCTCCATTTCCGCTGATGAGCGATTGAGGTGGTAGGGACCGGATAAAAGAGCTTTTCCAGCGAATTCTTGGCCTTGATAGACATAGGAATAGGAACCCTCGAGGCCATATTTTGAGCCCTTAGGAATAGCCATAAACGAGACCTCTTGCGCAGGCACATCCATTCCAAGACGTCCATACTGCCAGAGATCCCAGCCGGCCGTAGCTCCTCGCCACAAGGCGAGCCCGCCGGTCAAAATCAGGAGAAAATTCCAGAGGCCTTTTGACATATTTGCACACTTCCTCTATGATGATTGTCTTTCGATTCTAGAGGAAATAGCAGATTTATGGCAGAAGAAAAAAAAGATTCTAAGACAAAGTGTCCCACAGCAAAAAAACGGGATATTCAAAACGCCAAGCGTCGTTTGCATAACCGCTCGTTTAAATCACGTATGAAAACAGCCGTGCGTTCTTTTGAAAATGAAGTGACCCAAAAAAATGAGACGGAAGCAAAAGCCTGTCTCAATACTGTTTTTTCTCTTCTTGACAAAGGGGTCAAGATGGGAATCTACAAGCTCAATAAGGTCAGTCGCCTTAAGAGCAGCTTTTCCGGTCGTATTTAGATAAAATAGTCCTTTGCAACAGCACCAACAATCACTGCAACAACAAGTACTGTAGCTGCAAGGCAAGGATTGATTCCTCGTTGATCTTGATCTTGTAGAGCTCTAGCAACTGCTGCATCTTTGTTTATTCGTGTTTGCTCATCATCCTCTTCTATCCGAGTAATCAATTCATAATTTTGTATTTCGTTGTCGTTGTCATAAAGAATTTGATCTTCATCTAAGAACGCATTGTCAAGACGTAGAGCCTCTACCCTATCGTTTTCCTTTTGCTCTTCTTTAAAAACAATTTCTTCGGCTGAAAGTTGATTATTTCTCTCTGCAATTTCAGCAGGTGTAAGCAAAGAAGAAAGATTGACAACTTTTCTACAAAAAGCACATACCTCATCTGCATTGACCATTTTTTTTGCACAAATTTTATGAATGGGATGTTTATCTCCACCATCTGAATGCACAACAAAAGGTCCAATTTCTTCGTTAAAACAGATTGAACATTGATAGCACTGATTTCCACCAGCAATAGAACTAAAAGCAACTGGATTACTTGACATAATAAAACCTCCGAATAATTATAGGTTATATTATTATAGCATCGACAACAAATTGATTAATATACATTTTAAATTTTAGATAACATTTAGAATAAAACTTTCATATACAGATCATGATTCAAGAATGAAAAACAGCAGTGTTCAAAAAAAATCTAATCTGCTTAAATAATCACTATGGAAAATTTCTTAGCAGAGGAAGAAAGAGATTCTTTGCAAAAACAGCATAAAAAAGAGAGAGACGGTCGGGTGCGTGATCGAATCAAAGCTGTTTTATTGCGCGATAAAGGGTGGACCTGGATGCAAATTGCAGAAGCCTTGTTACTCTCTGAAGAAGTTCTTCGAAAACATATTCAAGAATATCAAAGTTCCAAAAAGCTACAACCCGAGAATGGGGGATCAGAAGAAAAACTTTCTTTTGAACGATCTCAGAAACTCATTGCACATCTTCAGGACTACACATACCTCTATGCCAAAGACATTGCTGCTTATGTAAATTCCACTTATAAAATTTCCTATACCGTATCTGGGATGTCTGATTGGCTAAAAAGAAACCAATTTTCTTATAAAAAACCATCCCTTGTTCCTGGGAAAGCGAATAAAGAGAACCAAGAGGCTTGGATAGCTGAATACTTCAAACTAAAGCAAAATCTTCAAGACGATGAGACGGTTTGTTTTATGGATGGGGTCCATCCCACTCACAACACTCAACTGGCTTATGGATGGATCAGAAAGGGAGTAAGAAAAGAAATTTGCTCAAACACAGGAAGAGGAAGGCTAAACATATCAGGTGCAATTGATCTTGTGGAGAAAAAAGCCCATTTTCAAGAAGATCACATGCTGACAGCACAAACGACGATTGAATTTTTAGAGAAAATAGCAAGCGCTTACCCAACAAAAAGAAAGATTCACATATTTTTAGATAATGCGCGGTATTACAAGAACAAAGCAGTAAAAAGGCACCTGGAAACTTCGAAAATAGAATTTCATTTTTTGCCTCCATATAGCCCCAATTTAAATCCTATTGAGCGACTGTGGAAGTTGATGAAAGAACGAGTTTTATACAATACGTACTATGAAGCGTTTGATGACTTTAAACATGCTGTTTTTGGTTTTTTGAAATGCATTTCAAATTTAGATCCAGAGTCAATATTAGGCCAAGCGTTTTCGAGTCGGGTAAGAGATAATTTCCGAGCGATAGGAGCTCCTATACCCAATTCTTGAATCGGAATGTGTATACTTATTCCAATAACTGCCACACCAACCGCCATCAAATTAAATATATTTAATACACTTCGATTAGCATCTTTTTTTGAAGTAGCAATCTTTTTTTCTTCAAATATTGCGATTTCTTCCTCGATTTCTTTATCGAGATCTATGGCAAAATTTTCTATTTTGAGTTGACACTGATTTATTTCATCAATTTCCTCTTGAATAGCTACTTGCTCTGGATCTTTTTTTACTAAAAATTTTTCTAATTTCAGAAAATAGCTCGTATTCTTCTTCTAAATCATCATATTCACTCAAATCATCACTACTAGTTCCTTTAATTTCGGCAAATAAGCCAAATCGACCTTCTAAGTCTTTATATTCATTTAAATTTACAGACATGATTTTATTCCTCTTTTTATATTAATA
>JAAKFC010000010.1 GCA_011065225.1 Chlamydiota bacterium | reverse complement strand
AGGATTATCCAGCTTTAAGCCATCTGTACAAATGCTACTTATTCTGTGTAGCAAGGGAATTCTCGCGAATCTTACAGTTATTGCAAGAGCAGCTATAGCTGATGTTATCAAAGTAAAAGCGTTGAAGAAGTTTGGAAAGGCATGAACAAAGGAATGGGTGTTTATGATTCAAAAAAGTATGCCAAGGGAAAATCTCGTCTTTGAAAAAACTCTCAGACTAGGGAACCTCTCAACCAAAAAGATGTGATTTTGGAAAATAAAAAGGGCAGTCATGTATTACCTGATACGAACCAATCTTTTTGGCAACTATCAGTGATCCAATTGACAGGTGTTACAAGCTTACCTGTTTTGTTTGCCAGTGTATTAATAATACAAAAAAATAGTTTTTCAAACTCTGTATACATACTAATAATAGTTAACTTATTTTTTATGGCTAATACGTTTTGGACTAATTGCTTTGAGCCATCACGGAAGAAAAAACGTAATTGATATTTCTAGGGATTATTTTAACAGGTCTTGGCTTTTCTCAGATTCATTGAATCAGCGCGGGCTAATTTAGTACAAGATTCTTCTTGAACCTCTTCCTTAAGGGATTTTATAAAACCATCGTAATTACAGAATTTATCAAGATATGTAAAAATACTTAGTTTTTCAAATTCATTCCATGTTGATATATCGGCTTCATTTTGTTGGATCTGAGCTTCAAGCTTGTCCAAGGCGCGCACGAATTTTGCTTCTTCACTTTCTCCAGCATGATACTCCTCCCACAGCAGATGCACCCTTTGCCCTATATCGCCACCAAGAAGTTTGCGAATCGATTCCATAGATGCTTGCTCTCGAATATGTTTTTGTTCCTTCTCTACAGAGCCTTCTAAAGCATTAAAAAATGGAACATCTCCTGTAATAGTTTCACATAGATCGTGAATAACAGCCATTTGCAGTGCTTTTTCTAAACTTACAGGTTTTTCTAAATACGAATGAAACAGAATGACCATAAGAGATACTCTCCACGAATGTTCAGCTGTACTCTCCTGCCGCCCGCTGGAAGTCCATCCATGACGCAAGACATCTTTTAACTTTTCTGCAAGATGAAGAAATTCCAAGGATTTAGACATTTTGCCCCCAAACTCGCCATTCATGATTCAGTTTTTTCCGCTTCGATAATGTAATAATCAAGAAGCCCTTGTTGATAGGCCTGAATCCAATACCTATCCCAAGTAGCTTTGTATTCAGTCTGTGATACCCACCTGTCAAATCCAGACCAAACGTGCTTCCCAATACTTCGAGTTCTGATATTTTTAAATCCGTATTTCTCAAGTTTTGAACAAAAAGTTTGCAATTTGACGACTTTGTCAACACCGTTGGAAAAATTAGGGAATGAATCAAAGAAGGAGATGGGAGGATCTGATCGAAAAAAGAATGTGGAAATAACGAGCTTCCCATTAGTCTTCAAAATTTTAAAAAGGGATTTGAGGAATCGATCAGGAGAAGAAAAATGTTGCAGAGCTTCTAATGAGAAAGCCTTCGTTATGCTATTCTCAGCGATCTGAAGGTTTTCAGCTTTTGAAACACCAAACTTAATGGTATCTTCTGATCCGAGAAGGCTAGCTTTGTGATACTCATTAGCACGTCGAATTTGTGCCTTAGAAGCATCTATCCCGATTATATAGCTAGGAGCACATGTTTTATTTAACAAGATACACCCGTTCCCGAGACCACAACCAATTTCTAGCACAGTGTCTTCCTTATTGACAGCAAGTAAGTCAAAAATTTTCTCATATAACCGCTGAGAGCTCAACGCTCTTGTTTTTTTAGAGATTTTTGATCCAATACGTAAACCTTTCCAATATCCAAAATTTATAAAGCCACCAGAAAACAAAGAAGTGGCGGCAAGATCTTGCTCTCCGTATAAGGTTTCAACGTCCATAGGATTGGTTACGAGAGTTGATTCAAAATTTTCTCTATGACCATTCATTCGCTTTTCCTATTTTTAAACGGATAAGATCTGAGTATAACGTATGAAATTAAAAAACCAAAACCGATTATCAAAAAAACTACGCTAGACCGACATTGAGCAGACCAAAATTCCATTTTTCAGATTTATCTCCCATCCCGCGGATTGCTAGCGATGATGTATACAAGATTACTCATCATTTTCTATTAGCCTTACAGCTCTAAGATACAAGCCCTTCAAATTCTTCTCATCATACAAACAAATAGTGAGCTCCTTTTGGTAGTCATCGCTTGATAGATGGATATGTTGTAGTTTAGGGTCATCTAGCAACTGCTCTAAATGACTTCGGAGCTGCAAAGCTTCCTCTTTAGTAAGAAATATACTCGCGGTATCTAGCTTTTCATCAGCCTCATCATTCAAAACTCTCAAAAGGTTACTTCCTATTTGTGTATGACATCTCTCTTCTGAAGTTGGTCATCCCTTCTTTTTTTGGATATTTGATTCATCGCTTCCCCTCTGAGATATGAAATAGTTGTTTCAGCAAAGTCTTTCCCTTTGTAGAGCTGAATAATCCTGCTTTTTTCATGGAGATATTTCTCAACAAATTCATCGGTGGGCTGGTAGATAACGAACTGAGGAATAGCTAGGTTTTTAACCTTCCCATATCTTGCAAAACTTTTTTTCCCAACAAATGGAAGATCGCCTGATGAAATCCTAAAGGGAAATGAGATGCTTCGATCCATTTCCCATTGAAAAAATTTAGCATTTTTTTCTCCAAATCCGAATAGCAATCCCATAAGATAGTGGTCTTTTTTAATAGTGTTCCAGAAATTGGAGTTGGTTTGACCGATTTCCCAAGCTGAGGCATATGGATCAAATTCAGCATTAAGAACCTCTGAAAAATCTGAATAATGTTCTCGAAGAATATAAATCACAAGCGGTATGTTGACGAGAAAGCCTACGCTCATTTTTTCATCAAGAATGACATTGAAATGCTTTCCAATGTATTTAGCTTGAATTTTGATCCATTTTTCCCAAAGGGTCCGAATCTCTGTATCATTGTTGAAATTCAGGAACAGTATTTTGTCACGAAACTCTTCTGGCATTGCGTTGTATAACGTCCTCCGTTCATGCTCAGATTGCACTTGTGGTACGCGGAATTCGGTTATCGGTTTCGACCCTAATATTGTATAAAGTCCTTCTTCATCGATGGTTATATACCTTAGAAATCTGTCGACTATTTCACGATCTTCCTTATCAATGAGGAGTTGTTGATTACGAGAGTCACAGGAAAAATTTGCCAGAAAAAAGACAAAGGCGATACAGTAATGACTTAATCTTTTCAACAAGGGAGAGCGACATGAGAACATTTGGATTTTTTTTAGTTTTTGCATTTGCAGCTCATTTTATACCAGCAGGAGCCCAAAATCAACAAAAGCCATTACTGAAAAAAAATGAGAGAAAAGTTTACGTTAGCGCTGAAAATCTGTATTTCGGAAATGAAGGTATTTTTTGGCAAGCAAATCAAAATCAATGGATACCCATAAGCGGTGTTGATTGCGATTCAGATGGAATATATTTGACCGGTTCCAGAATCTCAAGCTGTAGATTAATTTGCAAAAACTGCAGACGAGTTTATACAGAGCCTTTCCCCTCTGAATGTGAAACCTGCGGTAATACTGACTTTAATTTCGAATACGAAGATGTTTGGGATAGAGCTTAGCATCAACCTGGATAGGCTTTACGTTTACGTATTTATGGAATACTGCGTTATTAATTTAGTGTGTTTTTTTTCGTTCAAAAAAATAAAATTGAAACTGTTCAAATTATTTACATCAATGCCACTAATTCGTATTAACGATGAGCCCTCGATTTGGAAAACTGAATAACCAAGAGGACTCAAAAAATCGATGATGTCAGAAACTTCGTATCCAAATTCGTTACACCAATTTTGGACTATCTCGAGAAAAATAATTGGAAGAAATCTGCTTATAGAAACTGCTCCGCCCTGGAGTACTAAAAATTCAGCACCTTCAACATCGCATTTAAGAAAATCAATTTTATTTATTTTGTTAGATAGAACAAATTTGTCGATAGTAGTTAATTTACATTGAACAGTCTCTAATATATTCATACCAAAAATATCCTTTTCGGATGCAACTGCAGAACCGGCTTCAGTATAGAAAAAATCTGCAATTCGCTCTTTATTAGAAAGGCCAACATCGTAAGCGCTAATGTTCTGAATATTATTAAGCTCAATGTTTTGTCTCAGCAACTTGAAGGTATTTTCCATCGGCTCAAACGCATAGAACTTTGCCTTAGGGTGTTGGTTAGCTAGCGAGATTGAAAACCACCCAAGATGAGATCCTACATCGAAAATTACCTGATCAATTCCTATCATGTTAGCTACCATATTAAGCTCTGCTTGTTCGTATGACCCGAAGTTTAACACTTCTAAAGCAGCCGACCGACAAGAGCAATCAATTGCAAGTCGAATATTGCCTTCTTCAAAATTAACAATGATATTATCTTTTTCGATCATTATTGAATCCACAGGTCTCTTTTTCATAAATTCTTTTATTTCAAATAAAACCAAGTATTTCTGGTGCATTTTACGAATAAAAGCATATTTATCAATAATTCCATGTTCGTATTTAGAAAATAAGTCTGTAATTGTTTCTGTAACACGCTTTTCATACAAACATCTTGAATCTCTAATCTCGTTTGATAACTTAGAGTGCTTATTCATCTATCCCCTTCCTCCATTCACGAATTCCTAATATAAGAGACCCCACAACAAGAAGTATTGCTATATACATGTCCTTCATATCTAATGTCTTCTTAACTATCAGAAAGCTAAACGCAATTGTTCCCAAACCCAGCGAATTTCCCAGCATTGAAATAAAGACAGGTTCAATATATTTGTATGCCTGAAAAAAACAGAGCAATGCTATCGGGTATGCAAGTCCTATTATTCCAGACGCAACGAAATTGATAGAGTGTAAAGTATCCCGTATAGAAGAAAAACCTTCCGAGTTTATGGCGCTAATTAAATAAAAAGTTCCAAGTAAACCCATAACAACAAAACCAAAAAGACAATTGTGGAATGCCACACGAATAACTGAATCATGATATAAGACTATACTGGAAAGTAAAATTACCGTTGCAAGAGCTATCGATGAAACAAAACCAGACAAAACACCTTCAATCGAAGAAATATAGTTTCCACTATGGACCTCATATAATACGGCGAGTATCACAGCAAAAAATGAAATAATCATACCAGCCCACTGCCATGTATCATATACTCTGCCTCGGGCCTTCTTTTTTCCAATCCACCAACCATAAAGAAGAGCGAAAGCGAGTGCATCTGCACCATGCAGTACCGAATTGTCGATTATGTTTACCTTTGATCCAGCAATCTCAAATAGAAAATATCCGAATGTGGCAACGAATGCTCTCAGATAAATTGCTCCTACCCTCCACCAATAAGAAAGATGACTTGATGTCCCTCCAAAGAGAACCTCATTTTCTCTTGTAATTTTAAGTGTCTGGTAGCCCCTCATCCCATTGCCTGTGAATAAACCCAGGAAAATTGCTAGGATAATTAAAAAGCATGTAGATATGAGCATCTGAAAAGAGTAATCAACAGTTAGACCTAATCCAGACTTTTCAGAAAGGTCGTGAACAGAAATACAGAAAGCAATTAATTGCCACCCCGAAAGCATTAAAAGAATACCCAAAGCAAATTTCTTTCGGCTAAGAGAAATTCTATGCTCATATGCTTTTTTGATAAATTCTTTAATGTTCATTGGGATCCGATTGAGTAATTGATAGTCCTTTTTTGAATAAGTTTCCTATTGGCTTCTGCCTGAATTGTTTTTTAAGTTTGTTCAGAAATTCTTCATTGGAAACTAAGTCACCAAAACATCCATTAATTCCGCAAATTTCAGCTTCTATCCATGTACTAATTTCAGTTTCATTATGGCGCATACCGACCTCCAACTTATCCAAAAAATCAACTACTTTGGGATCCACTATACTCCGCCATTAAATATTTGCAGTATCAGACCTTTTTTTAACCTTTTCAATCTTTGCAAAACTTTCTTCTTGAACAGCATATTTCAATGCGGAGAGAAAAGGATCTTTAATCGCAAGGTCGTCATAATAGTTTTTAATGGTATCAATTTCCCTATCTGTCCAGGTTGAAATATCAGCTTCATTATGTTGGATACAAACTTCGAGTTTATCTAGAAAATAAACAATCTTTGCTTCATAGCTGTTTTTTGTTTCAAATTCTTTCCACAATTCGAAAAGTAAAACTTCTCCATCTTCGAGTAATGCTGATAATTCATAAACTGCCTGTGCTTCTAAATAAGATCTTTCTCGTCTTACTTTTTCAGTGGTGGTAACATTTAAATAGTGCTCATCTCCGACTTTGACTTCACCAATGTCATGAAAAACAGCTAATTTCAAAGCTTTTAACAGATCAATTTTTTTCTCAAGGTGTGGTGCACATATAATTAGCATTGCGCATAAACGCCAAGAATGCTCGGCAACACTTTCTTGTCTGCCTTTTGAGGTCCAACTATGACGCAGTTCATGCTTAAGTTGTTCAATAACGTGAAGAAAGTTTAAGGTAGTTGTATTAATTCCCGGCATTTCTTATTTTCTCGCCTCAATTATATAGTAATCTATCCATCCATTCTTAAAAGCTTGGTACCACGGATGAGCATTATTACCACCTCCTGTATAATAATCCCTCCATTTTATCCTCTCATTTGAAAGAGATGAAAGTGAGGTGTCTCCCAATTGTTGTTTTTGCCAACTTGCATAAAAGTGGAAAATCTCCGAACCAATCGACTCCTGGGGATTATCAATTTTAAATCCATTGTTTTCTAACAAAGTTATTGCATCTGAAATGACCAAGGCGTTATGAAAACCCTCTAGATTATCCGGGATGATTTTTTTTAGCTCCGTTATGCAATCAGTGGATTTAATAAAAAAAGTGGAAATAAATAATTTTCCATTTGGTTTTAGTGCTCTAGAAGACTCTTTACAAAATTCATCAAAAGACAAAAAATGTTGGGCTGCTTCTATTGAATAAATGCAGTCAAAACTAGAATTCCTAAAGGGAAGCTTCTCTGCCTTCCCTATGCTAAAATAGGGAGTTAAATGAAAATACTGCTCTTTCGCTCTTTCAACCTGACTTTTCAAAATATCTATCCCAAAGGCATTGTATCCTATTTCTCTTAACCAAAATACTCCGTGCCCCCGACCACATCCCACTTCAAGCACAGATCGACAATTCGGGTCAAATTTCTTGAAAACTTTAAAGTATAAGTTTTTTTGTGAAATCAACCTTTTTTTAATTGTCAAAGGCGGTTTTATATCTTTCCAATATCCAAAATTAATACACCCCTGCCCTATTACTGGAAACAATTTTTCCATCCATTCATTCAGAATATCTGCTGAATGACTATACATTTTTTTAACTTGGCTCATTTTAACCTCGGAATAAGATTTCACATTCAAAAGAGTCGTACATATAACTAAATGGTAAGAAGATAAATTCTGTTATCAAATTCTTTGTCCGAATTTATTATTTTCCATAATTCCCACTGAAATGCACTCTCATCAAATATTCCTTCTAATCCTTTGATATCTCCTTTATTAGAAAACGCAATGAGTATTTTTGTGCTTTCATTTGAATATTGTTCAGCTTGATGGAGAAACTTTTTTATTGAATCAAAATTTGGATCATAAAAGGCTCGTTGAAGAGGATCTTGAATTTCAATATCATCATTGTGATAGGGCATGTTAAAAACAATGAGGTCAAATTTCTGTTGGGGAACATTTTCAAAACAATCGCTCATATAACTTCTAATTTGCGATTTCTTAAATCCATTTATTTTGTTGTTTTCCTTTGCGTTTTCTATCGCATAAGGATTGATATCAGCTTGTACAACTTTTTTTGCCCCGTTTTTTAAAGCGTAAAGCCCGACAACACCTGGGCCACATCCCATATCACAGACAATCTTCCCTGATACTAAATTCTTTAAATTCTTTAAAACAAATCCTGTAGTGCGGAATTTATGAGAAGGGTAGACCTGAGGGAACACAACAAAATTAGTATGTTCAACGGAATGTCTTTTTTTGTCTTTGTGAGATGATTTTACATCTTCAAAAATTTCATCTGCTGAGAGCTGATAGTAACTCCTTATTGTTGACATAGAAACCCCTTAAATTTTTCAAAATCTCTTAAAAAACAATTAACCTGCTAGTCTTAGGAATTTCCTTTATATCAAATCGCAGTGCAAACTCATTCGATTAATTGGTTGGTCTATATTTTACCTTCTTCAAGGCAATTTTTTCTACAAAAATACTACCAGTAATCAAAATTTAACTTTACTCTTCCATCAGCCGGGTAAATATTCGCCATAAATTTTTGATCTGCTTCCTTCTTATGCTTTTTTCTACTTTAGGAGGTTTTTATTTGCCTTTTGTATAATGACATGGTTTTTTCTTCAGTTTCTTCAAATTACAGGGGTACAGCTTGCGGTCTTCTTGAAGTTGTGACATCATTAAGTTCGTTCATTGGATTGGGAATAGTTTTAGCTTTCCATCCCGATGAAAGAACTATTTTAGCCTTAATGACTATTTTATTTTTATCAGCTAAGTTAATTCAACAAAGAGGTGATGTTCATGTCTAGCAATACTTCTTTAGTATCTGAAGCCGAAAAGAAATGCATGGAAATAGTTTCTATAGAGAAATTATACGACGAACATGATTTAAGTAAATGGCCTCTTTTTAGTGGTGGTTTTATTAATTTTGGTTATTGGGAGGGGATTAATACTCATAATAAAATCTCTACAGAAGAAAGGCTCGAAAGTGAAAGAAATCTCTATCGCTGTGTTTTAAAAAAACTAGATATTTCCTCAAGAGACAATATTTTAGAAGTTGCTTGTGGATTAGGATTAGGGTGTTCCCTTCTCATGAAAGAATTCCCTGTCCAAAAAATCACGGGCATAGATATTTCGCTCGCTCAAATAAAAAGAGCCAAAAAACATAACAAAAAATTACTATCGAGTTCTCAAAAACTCAAATTTCAAATAGGAAAAGCCGAAAATATTCCATTTAAAGATGCATGTTTTTCTAAATTATTTTCAATAGAAGCAATTCAGCATTTTTTGTCCGTTTATAACTTTGCAAATGAAGCTTTTCGAGTTATAAAACCCAAAGGGAGACTAGCCATAGCCAGCTTTTTTGCAACGACACTCATTCTACTCCAGAAATTAAAAAAATGATAAAAACTGTACAAGATGGGATTGACAATTTGATCCCAATTACAAGCATAAAACAGATCCTCGAAGAAGCTGGTTTTATAGATATTCATGTTGAAAAAATAGGTAGGTTTGTTTGGGATGCATTTGATAAATGGATTTCTCAAGGAGAGTTTGCAGATACTTGGAATCGCAATTGGCTAAAAGCTTATCATAGAAATTTACTAGATTATTATATCATAACTGCTGAGAAACCCGATTTAGAATAGCTCCAGGGAATACGCAATGAAGCCTCACCCGCAGCTTGCTGCGGGGTATCCTCATAGCCTCCCCCCCTCCAAAAAAAAATCTAGTCGCTGATGCAAAGGCTGACGAGCCTTCCAGAAAATATACCGGCTTGCCTTTTTTACGCAGCAAGCTGCGGGGAATTAGACCCTGAGAGATTAAAATTTCTCTATGATGCTTAGGTTTTTAGAGCTTGATTTTTGTGCCCGGTGGCACATTTTTTGCCTTTGCAAATATCGACAATTGATAGTTGCTCTCTATGATGAAGCCATTAAAAAATGAAAAATTTTAATGCGTATTCCCTGAGAAAAGCTCTTTTTCAGAGTAAATATTGTCAAATTTTTCAAGTTGCTTAGATTGTCCCCTCTCCATCTTTAAATTTCGCACCTTCGATATTGCTTATGAAGTTCTGAAGTCTTCATCTCTATTATTTTTTTCTGCTTGATCATATTTAAGATCGGGGGCTTCAATTTGGTTGAGTACATTTACGACATCGGAAATATTATTTTTGGTGATCCGATTATGGAAAAAAGATTTTTAGAAATAATTTTATTTTAGCAATACCACGCACGCTTAAAATTACTTAAAAAAAATTTATTTGCAATAAACCATCCAAAATAATATAATGCTTTTAAAAAATGAGGATAATTCAATATGAGTCTAGGAGAAACTGTTCCGCTTATATCAAATATCCAAATCCCTAATAGCGGATTAGGTAATTGCGTGTTAGCTATCTGTGAAAGAAAAGAAGCTATTGATACTCAATGTAATAAGTCTGCAAGAGTAGGGTTAAACGCCGTTGCTGGAATATTTTCTGCATTGGCTAAAGTTTTCTATATCCCTATTGCCCTTAAAGCTGGCAACCGAATTGGTGAATCGAGACTTGGTATTGTTTCGGCCATATGCAACTGTAAAGCTTTTTTCATATTAGAAATGTGGGCTGCGAGAGGAATTATTCAAGATTTATTAGGTCCTAGAATAGTTGAAAGAACTGCCATAGAACACCAAAAGATTAATACTTGTGTAAAAGCCTCTTTAATTATAGCTGCGATAACAATTACAATTTTCACTCAAATACCCTATGCCCTACCAGCTGCTGATTATGCACATGAATATAAAGCTCTTGCAGGAACATTCAGCCTTGTTGCAAGCATATTCATTCCAACTCGTTCGATACAATTATCTCTTAGCAAGTTATATGAAAAATCCTCATCCATCAAAAAATCTTCTACTTTTTCAAAACTTCAGAAGGGTATAGTTCAATTAATAAGAGAAAAACAATCAGCCTTTGTAAATTCTAGTATGGAAGTAAAAAATCAATGGATCGAGGATTTATCTTTAATCAAGAATTTAAATTCCCCCCAAGAGAAAATGTTTTCTTATCTTAAATGGAACTTTTCAAGACCATTAGAAATCTCCCCTCAATTAGGAACCTGCTCTCAAAAATGTTCGAAATATACCAGCATAGCCATCGGGCTTTTCATTACAGGGGTTTTTGAGTATGCGATAGCTAAATATTCGTTTGAAAAAACAAAAGAGTTGATTTGGAATAATGACATATTTAGCGGATGTACAGCTGCTTTAACTACAGCTACTTGCCTATATCTTTACGGCAATGCGATCCTTGGAACTTCAGAAAGAGTTTTTAATGGAATGCGAGAATGGATTGGATGTAAAAGGATGCCAACTTTAGGAGAACGATTATGGCCAAAACTCAATATCTCTCTAAAAATTGAAGAATCAATAACTAATCTTTTTGCTCTTGGCCCCACATTTGTAATTTGGGGGGATTTTTTTAAAACTCCAACTTGGAAACATTGGTTTTTTGTTACAACTATTTCAACAGCAATATATTTTATTATTTCTACATCTTCATTCGATACAATCAATGATATTACACAAACCCTCCCCTTAGACAAAAAAAAGAAGAAAGTTGTTAATCAAAATAAGGAATTTGAAAGTTTAATATCAACTTTCGAAAACTGCCCTCAAAGAGATTTAGCCCTATTCGTACGTGATCTCCCCGAGGGTTTAAAATCACTCCTTTGTGAAAGAATTAAAATACCTCAGGAAGAATTAAGCAGTTGCATTAGAGAAATATTAAATAATGATTGCGAGATTTTACTAAAAGTCGTGTAAGGTTGAAAGGTATAGAAAACCTATTGGTCAATCTTTTAGATCATAAAAATCTTGACATAAGCAATGACCTTGCCCCCTTTGTTGGTCCACCAGCAATTAGAGGTTCCGGTTTCCATTTCCTCATCAGCTGTTGACGAGGTTTTTTCCTTGAGCTGGCTAGCCAGCTCATTCGGTGTTAATCCTCCAAGACTACTGTGAGGCCTCTGGGTATTGTAATGGTTTCTCCATTTCTCGATGATTCTTTTTGCTTCTTCGAGGTTGAGGAACCAGTTCTCATTCAGGCATTCATCCCTTAGTTTCCCATTGAAGCTCTCTATGCTCCCATTCTGATAAGGTTTGCCGGGTTCGATGTACTCCCAGCATATTTCAGCTTCTTTTTGCCATCGAGTCACCTTATTTGAGGTGAACTCGGTTCCATTATCACTCAGGATTACCTCGGGCTTCCCCCGTTCGCTAATGATCTCCTCGAACATATCTAGGACTGATTGGCCATTCAATGAGTGCTCAACTCCGATCTTTAGGCTTTCTCTGGTATAGGTGTCGACTATTGTTAGTAGCCGGATTCTTCTTCCATTGGCCAAGGCATCGCTCTCAAAATCTAGTGCCCAACATTGGTTGGCTTTAGTGATAAGCCGGTACACTTTTCTCTCTCCGATCGCCCGTTTCCTTCCTCCTCGCTTCAGAACCTTCAACCCTAGCTCCCTGTAGAGACGGTAGACTTTTTTGTGGTTAGTCTTTTTACCGGCTCTTTTCAGCAGCTGGTAAATCCGTCTGTAGCCATAACGACGGTTTTTCATCGCTAACTCTCTGATCTCTTGCTTCAGCCCTTCTTCAGAGCTCTTTTTTGCAACGTAGCGAACTGTTGTTCTATGCGCCCCAGCAAGCTGGCATGCCCGACGCTCGCTTAATTTATGTTCTTTTACAAACATTTTCGAGCATGCCCGTCTAGCCTGAGGGTCTACCACTTTCGGGAGACAGCATCCTTCAGAGCGACAATATCTAGGGATAGATCAGCAACAAGCTTTTTCAGCTGTTGGTTTTCCTTTTCAAGGGACCTTAATCTTTTAGCTTCTGCGATGGTCATCCCACCAAACTTGGCCCTCCAGTTGTAGTAAGTGGGTTGGGAGATGCCATGTTTCCTGCAGACTTCCTCGACTTTGAGGCCTATTTTGGCCTCTTCGAGGACTTTGATGATTTGTTCTTCTGTGAAGCGTTTTTTCATTGTTCGTACTCCTTGAGCTACAAGTTTATACGAACCTCTATTTCTAGCTGGACCAGTTTATGGGGAGCAGGTCATAACATTTCGAATGTGTTAGCGACCTCCTACATTAATTTATTCCATAAATAAAAAGAGGTCTTTTATGGTGCAGGAAAATTTGAATTGTTAACTTTTCCCCGAGGCTAAATAAAATAGCTAATCTTCAAAAATCTTGCTCTTCGTCCGTGCCAAACCTGGACAAAGATTTTTTTTCTTTTCTTATTGTCGATTACAGTGCAGAAAAAAGGACGGTTGAAGAAATTATCAAACCCAAACCAGCAAACCCAGGTATCAATGTTCCCATAGTGGAGCGTGGTTTTTCACCTCGTACACAAAAGAAATAACAAGTACCTACTAAATTAACAGTACTAAGAGCAACAGCCAAAACATTAGTGCTTATTACAATCGCTTCTGAATGAATATTGTGGGAGACAATCATGAATTGACCTGTACATATTGCTGTAGGAATTACAAGGGGAACAATGAGCTTGATACAGCCTAAGCAAGTATCAGAACAACAACCCTTCCACGCATTGCAATCAAAACAATCAGGAGTTGAATTATATGTAGGGAGCCATTTATTTGTCGGAGTCAGAATGGGGACGGACTCCATGCGACCGATAATGCGATGATAATAATTATCATACCGATAAACTGTCGAATATGTGGATGCCATTTTTCCTCCGATTTTAAAATATTAAATTATAGATTTTTGTTCATAACTAAGCAACTATTTTTTATGAAAATGTAGGCGTCAAATAGAAATGTCCCCTTCCCGACCAGGGAAAACGCATTAAAATTTAGTCTTGAGAGATAATGCTCTCCTGATAGAGAGTAGATACCTTTATTCCCTAAGAAGTATCACATGATGACGCAAGCTTTGATCAGCCTCTTCAGAGATATGGCCGACCCCAGACTGGATCAAAAAAACCTCACTCAGCTGAGATCAATTTAAAAAAAGCATCGTGATTAGAATTTGACCTAAATCTCTTCTTCCCTGCGGAGGCCAAATGGATTTGGCTTTGAAGTGAGATAGATCGTTCCCAATGCTGCAGGAAATGCCACAACAAGGGAATAGTTCGATATCCCCAGAAATGGCGAAAGTGCGACATTGCCTCCCCCTACTGCCATTCCAAGGCAGCTGCTGGAGGTTTTAATTAGGACATTTTTATGAGTTACCAAAATGGGTTCTAAAGTACCTTTGGGCAACTTTCCTTTTTCAAAGGCGAATATTTTATTGACAGAATCTTTAAAGTTTTTCTAAGATCTGATTTTTCTGCAGATCAAAAAGGGGGACTTTATGAGATATGCATTTTTCTTTCTAGTTGCTGTTGTTTCATTTCTTGGCAAAGGTATTGCTGACGAAAAATTGGATAATGAATTTCGAGTGAATTTGAATCCAGAAAAGCTGTCTATTCGCGAAGATGGTATTTTCCTCATAACAGAAAGTTATGGGGAAGTTGCTCTTAGCAATTTACAGATCGATGAGAGGGGATATTATACCATATGCCAAATTGCTTACATCTGTACAAATTGCCAAAATCAATACGAACAACATCCCGATACATGTGATTGTTGTGGATCACAGGAAATGGATTTTGTCGGAATAGGAAAAGAAAATGCAGATGAGTATCTGACTATTCAGGCCATGCTTGCGACATTTTTAAACAATTATTCTATCTGGGAAGGTAAAATATTGCTGTGCGGAACAGCGGTACTACAAGGTGATGTCGATAGTGACGGAAACAAGTCAATTTCTCTAAGAATAGAAGATACAAATGATGATAAGGATATAACCTATGGAGCAGGGGGTTCTATCAAGCAAGATGAAGATGGAGAAGTATCAGCAAAAGCTGAATTTACCCTCAAGATTGGTTTTTGATTAAATGTTTAAGTATTTAAAAAATCGTTTGCTTTGGATAGCTTTACTTACAACTTGTATAGTTGCTCTTTGGAAACATTATGAGAATTGGTCTTCTTTCGAAATTCCTATAACGTTTTCAAAAAATATAATCCCCTTAGTACAAGTAGATATTGAAGGAAAACAATACCCACTAGAGTTTTCTTTGGCATTTAAATACCCTCTATATATTTCTGAAGAAAATTTAAATGGAATTCAAAAATCTAGAAAAGGATTAGCTCAATGGAAAAATATTAAAGGTGAACAACAACAAGCGCCTCTTTTTGAAATCAAAAAAGTTCAATTAGGAGCATTGAAACTAAAAAACATCCTCACCACATCAAAGGGAAAAAACGAAGAATCAGGTTTAATTACTTGGCCATTTGATAAAATGAACCTCTTGTTAGATTTTCCTCATCGCAGGATTTGTGGAATCAAAAATGAAAAAGATTTGAAATCATTTGGGTTTAATTTAAAAAAAATGCATAAAATTAAATGCAAAATAGACAAAAAAGGGATTTGCTTTAACTCAGAAACCTCAATTGGAGAATTAAAACTTTATTTAAGCACAAATTGCAATTGTAATGCAATTAACAATTCTATTTACAAGGGGAATACGCAAGATGAAAATTACTTCAAAACGAATTTAAAAATTGCAGGAAAAAATTACGGCATAAATAGATTCTTTCCATTTGAAATAACACCCGAATTAGAAGCTAATGCGATATTAGGAGTAGAATTTTTAAACAAACATGTCGTCTATATTGATGCACGTAATGAATATCTTTATTTTGGAGAAAAGCACGGGAACACACTTTCAAAAAATTTCACTTCAAAAATCCCGGTAGACTTTACAGTTGACGGTCTACCAGTCATTGATGTTGAAGTCGCGAAGAAACAATACCAAGCAATAGTTGACCTTGGCTCAAGTTGTGAATTAATTTTACCTACAAAAAATTTTCAGACAGATGGGTTGCGTCATGTTTCTACATCCTCAATTATAAATGCTCTCGGCGAGGAACAAGAAAGGGATTCTTACGTTCTTCCCAAATGCTGTATTGGAAACTTCATTCTGAAAAATCTTTTGGTTAGTAGAGAAGATGACATAGGTGTTTGTTTAGAGTTAAAAAGCGAAGATCTCGGTACGATAAAAAATGAACATTTGGGCAATATTGGGCATCCCCTTTTACATAGGACAAATATCTATTTTGATTTCGCAAATTCTTCTCTTTGGTTCGTCAATCGGGATCAAGATCTCAATAAAATCGAAGCTCGATTAGAAGAATATGTGAAAATTCCATTCGATTTAGAGAATTGTGGAATTGTCCTAAAAATTAAAAATGACCTAGGTACTTTGAGATTTTTGATTGATACAGGAGCCACAATATCAATAATTAAGACTGATTTTTTGAGAGAAAGAGCTCTCGATAAGGATTCTTACAACAATTCCTGTTTTAAAAGCAGCACATTTGTCTTAGGCAATTACGACTATGGAAAGAAGAATCTTTACCCATTTGACATCACCCCTAAACTTAGGGGTTTTGATGGAGTTTTGGGGATGGATTTCTTAAGGGAACATGCTTTTTATATCGATTTCCAGAACCGATTTGTATACTTTCAAAAACCTCATTCAGCTGAGATCCACTTAAAAAAAGCATCGTGATTAGAATTTGACCTAAATCTCTTCTTCCTTGCGGAGGCGAAATGGACTTGGCTTTGAAGTGAGATAAATCGCTGTCAATGCTGCAGGGAACGCTATGACAAGGGAATAGTTTGCAAACCCAAGAAATGGCGAAAGGGCAACTATGCCTCCTCTATTCGATTAAAGCAGTTTTCTCTGGCTATGCAAGGAGACAGGGGTCTTTTAATTTGGCTTGGGAAACAACACCTTGGGCAGAAGGATCGGCCTGAAGAGCTTTTAA
>JAAKFC010000001.1 GCA_011065225.1 Chlamydiota bacterium | reverse complement strand
GACAAGCCCAGAACTTGCCTATCGCATGTCAAAAGCTTTTGGGGAACGAGAAATCATAGAAATGCAAGAGGGGATTTCCTATGGTGCAAATGATATCCGTGATGGAGTCAACCTTTCGATGCATACCAAAGAAAAGCTGACCATTTCTTCCACAGAACTTTTTACCTTAGAAAACTTAGAAGCATACGTAAAGCTTGCAGGCAACTTCCCCGTCACCAAGATCCGATTTGAATATCGCATGATAGAGAAAATCTTAGCCCTACCTTTTTTGAAAAAAGACATAAGCAAAATAAACTGAATTTGGAGTGAAAAATGAAACATTATACCTATCTTTTACCAACTGTACTTCTGACATTCTCATTTGCACATGCTGAAGAGACTGCCTGTATTTGTGAACCAAAATACCATCGCGTTTATGTGGGTCCAGATCTATTTTGGGATCACCTTGCACCTGATACTTCAGAAATAGAAGGGATAGAAATCTCTGGAAATGCTTTCTATGGAAGCATTAGAGGAGGTTACGACTACCTAAGAACTAAGGCTTTTTACTTCGGTATAGAAGGGCAGTTTGGAATCGGCATAAGCTATATCACGGTCTGCATAACAGATTATACGCCGCTCTGGGAAGGGAATTTTCCCTGCAAATACCATGAAAAAATCAGAAGAACCCCTTGGATAGGTCATCTTGAGCAACGACTTGGCTATACATTCCAAAGTCCCATTTTTTGTTCTACTACACTCGTGCCTTTCGTTGGAATAGGAGGTTATTATCTCAGACCTCATTGCAAGAACAGCAGTTCTTTTTCTCATTGGTTTTATGGCGCCATAGGGCTAAGAGGAGATCACGCGTTTTCCGAAAATTTTGATGTCGGCCTCCACCTCAAAACAATGTATGTATTCGCAGGGGAAAACCGTTTTGCTATACAGTCTGAATCAGTGAAATCATCTATTCGAAATGTATGGGGATATGAAGTAGGTATTCCTTTTACTTGGTACATAGGATGCGATCAACAATGGGATATTCAACTCCATCCATATTTACTGAAATTTGATGCGAATAATACTAGCAATATCCTAGGAATTCGCCTCCAATTTGGGTGCAATTTTTGATGAAAAGATTTTGTTTTCATGGTGATGGTATGCATTTTGGATTCCTACTGCTATTATAGGTGGAATGTTTTCCATATATCCCCCAAGGAAAAAACAGAAAAGATGTTATACTCCCTTTGCAGCTAAGCAACAATTTTTTGTTGAAAAACAAGGCAAAAAAATTAAACTGTTCAACCCATAAATCGTCTACTTTAGGAGATAATATGAAAAACTTTTTAGCGATATTTTTGCTTTCTTTTTTACTTTCCAATCCCTGTTTTAGCAATTCTAGTAAAAACGAAAATACACTTAATCCTAAAATCGAACTTCTTACGAGTATGGAAAATATAGATTTTTATCTTTTCAAGGTTTCTGGCTTCGATCCAGGTGAAAAACTTCACATATGCTCAAAATCTCTCCACGAAGTGATCGAAAGTGACGTGGTTATGTCCCCGACAGAATATATGATGCTAAGCTCTTCACCAGCAGTAAAAGGCTGCCCAGAAGGAGATGCTACTATTACCATACACGGGGAAAAAGGGGAAAAAGTCTCCTATGAGTTACATTGGACAAATCCCTCTTTTTCTAAATCTACACCTTGAAGAAGGTGTAGATAAATAGGGTGAAGCTCCCCAACTTTTTCATCTTTGGCCGTGCTCTTTTCTTCGATAAGTTTTATCTGGGCATGCTGGCATATCATTTGGTAGCAGAGGAAAAGGTTCCTCAATTTTTTTCTGATCTGGATTATTATTTTTCAATTTGCAGATTTCGATGAGGCAGGAAAAAACCGATACTCTTTTTGGATACAGCTATACCCAAATCTCCGCCCCTGGCCAGCCCCACATACTAAAAGTCCAGGTGACGCCTCTCAAACATTTTCTATAAGCATTCTAGCCTGGGTAAAAGCCGGTCTCTCTGCAGCGTAAAATATCAGACAAAACTCTTGACTAAATAATTTAATTGATCTATTTTATGTTTTTTATTTCCGGTTACTCTGATATAATACCATTATTTTTCTATGCAAAATGAATTAAAGAAGGAGAAGCGATATGTTTAAATATTTGAAGAACGGGACATTCGGCCTAGCATTTAGGGCCCCTTCCTATTGTAAAAGATTCAGAAACTCAGCACTTCCTTATCACTGGAACGACGGGGAGTGGAAAGACCAATTGTTTTCATCACCTACTCCCTCAAATCCGTGAGAAAAACCAAAAAGCTGTCATTGTCGACACTACAGGTGTTTTTGTTCAGAGTTATTTTCGGGAAGGACATGACATTCTCTTGAATCCCTTTGATGAGCGATCCACCCCTTGGCATCCCTGGGCAGAGTGTAAAGAGCCTTATCACTACAAAGAGATAGCAAAAAGCCTGATTCCCCAAACATCGCATGACCCTTTTTGGTCTACATCCGCACAAACAATCTTTGCCATTGTTTTGGAACACCTAGATCGAGAAGGGGAGAAAAGCACAAAAAAACTACTCAAACTTCTGCTAGAAGAGCCCCTCGAACAACTCTTTGATGAGCTCCAAGCATCTCATCATCATGAAACCAGAGCACTTTCCCTTCTCGATCCAAAATCTGAAAAGACAGCCACCTCTATTCGCTCCACCGCAGCGAGTTTTGTAGACTGCTTCAGTTATCTTGAGGATACCGCCCAATCCTTTTCTATCCGTAAGTGGATTCAAGGAATGAGACAAGGACAATCGGTGCTTGCCCCAATAGCGGTGGACATACATTCCAATATCTAAAATGGGTTCGTTTCGTAAAAATTGGCATTGAGGGCTTCCAGCACCAGATTCTACATGGAGGGAAGCCCAAAAGCTGCAAATACCACTATGATAGTCAAAGTCCGTGAACAAATGGGAGTTTAAAAACAACCTACATCTTACTACAAAATCAGATCTTAGCCATAATCCCACTACAACTTGTAAAAAGGGCTATCTATGGAAAACTTTCGAAAAATTCTTAAATATTTCTCCTTCCCCATCCTGATATTGGCAGTATTAATCTCATTTGCTGGATACATGGCATGGAAGGAATTCACAATCAAAGACCTTCTAGTCACTGAGGCTATTTAGGGTAGTAAATATGCTGTAGCGATTTTGGCTCAATATGAGAAGCCATGGAAGCTTGATACAAGAATCGTTCAAGAGGCTTTAATAGGTAATGAAAATGCTCTTAGTATCCTGAAAATTGTTGACTCTAAGCCTGATTAGAAAACGTTGGCTTGGCCGAACCAATAGAGCATAGGGACTGAAATAAACTAACTAACTCTAATTCCTCGACATTTCCAACCACAGCATTGCCAAGACTTGGGCTACCCACCACAATAACAAGGCTTTGCGCTCTGGAGATAGCTACATTAATACGATGCTTATCTAACAAAAATTTTAACCCTCTAGGTGATTCACCAGCATCGCTGGAGCACATGCTAAGAAATACAATTGGAGCTTCTTGGCCTTGAAATTTATCAATACTTCCCACTTTAGCCTGCTCTCCCAAGGCTTTCTTAAGTTTTCGAACTTGGAAGTTGTAAGGAGCTACAAAAAGAATATCGTTCCAGTCAACTATTCGCTTTTGTCCATCATTCCCTCTAAAAATTCGACCAATCAATTCTTTAGTTAGACTTGCAATTTCAGCTACTTCCTCATCTGATGCCTGAGTATTGCCCTTATGAATAACGGGAACATAGATAATGCCAGCTTCCTTGTTAAGCTTCCCATCATATCCAGATGGTAACTCTATTATTCGCCGCTCATTATTCGGGTGTGATGTAAGCTTGCCTTCATAGATATATTCACTAATGAAATCATTTATAGCGCTATGCATACGGTAAGTAGTGCCTAAAAAAACCCCCATTTCCTCTGAAATGGTAGGAGCATTTTTTAGCAGGTAATCCAAAGCCGAAAGACCACTATCCGCTGGGTGATCTCCTTGAGTGGGCTGCCCTAACTGCATCTGGTCACCCATTAGAATAAAATTTTTTGCACAACGGCTCATTGCAACCAGGTTCGCTACCCCCACCTGACCAGCTTCATCAATGAAAAGATAATCCAATTGATTGACCATATCTTCACGAGCAAAGCCCCAAGCTGTGGTCCCTAATACACATCCAGGCTTAATGGAATCTGCTAAATCTTCATTTTTGATGATAGCGATTCCTTCATCAATTAATGAAGGTTCTGTTTCCTTAGTACATGCAAAAGTTGCTTCGATTTCTTTTTCTTTGCAGTGCTTCGCAGTTAAAAGGAGAAGATTGTTAATCGCTTTGTGACTATTACTTGATATCCCCACCTTGAACCCATCTTTTACCAGTTCGGCAATCATAAACTTTCCCGTATAAGACTTCCCTGATCCAGGAGGTCCTTGAATCGTCAAATAACTATTGTTTAAATTTCTAATAGCTTTGAGTATCTGATCCATCTTCTCAACTGGATGTTTACTAGCAGCTATTGGACCGCCTTGGTGATCTTTAATAACTGGTTTTGAGCGCGCAAGAAAGTCAATAATGGCACAGCGTTGCAACTGTCCAGACTCATAAGCAGCCGCAATTTCATAAAGTGCTTGAGGAATAGGCTTCGGACTAACAAATTCATAGGGGACTAAAGAGATATTTGGTTTGGGCTCTTGTTTGGATTGTACAACTATCAAGCCACTTTCTAAATCGCTCATTTCCGAAACATATGTAACTCTATCAGTCTCGCCATTGGTATTTTCTACACCCAAAACAAAAAATTTTTTTGTGGCCCCTTTAAATTCTTGCAAAATATCAAAACTATATTCATAGGCTAGATTCCTTGCTCGCGCAGAAGGCTTAAACGCCTCCCTTTTTGTACGCTTACAAAAAGCTAAACAATCATCATCATCCAGCAATTCTTCATCACTAAGTCCAAGCCTATCATACATGCGCCAAAACACTGGTTTGGATTCTCGTCGATGAAATTCCAGCATTCCAGCAAGATTATTTTCTAAATCAGTAAATCTAGCGTTGGTAGATGTAGATGCTCTAAAAAGTAATTTATCTCTTAGTTTTATGGTCTCGGTGATTTCCTCTTGAACTTCCGGCTTACACACCTCTACTTTTCCTCGATAAGTGATATTAAACTCCTTTTGACGTTTTCGTAACCATAAGACAAGCTCTTGGGTAGATTCGCAATCATCAATATTGTAGTCACGAATGTCATTGAGAAGCTTCGACGCCCGCCAGGCATCTACTTCTTTACAGTTCTCATGAAGATTATCCCACTTCTCATATAAGACTACAGACTCACTACCGCTACCAACTTCTGTTCTTCTTTTTCCTCGATAAAGACGCTCTACATTTTTAATGGAATAGCGTGTTTCCCCAATTACAACCCCACCTTTAACAACTTTATAAAGATCAACGAACACTTCATTGCGCAATAATTGATCAACCTCATTTTCGCAAATACCAAAACGACCCATTAATCTACGACAAGCATCAATTTCATATTTAGCATAATGATAGATGTGCATACTTGGATCTCGTAACCAACGATCATAAACCCAAGTAATAAACTCTCGAAAAGCTTCCCGTTCCTGCTCTCTAGAATGAGCCCAGAAGTCTTTATAATCCCTATTTCCTAAATCATCGAAATATACACAGCCCAACAAATATTCTAATCCATTTTCGTGATAAGGAAATCCTTCAATATCAAAGAAAACATCTAATGATGAATGAGGAGGCAACAAAGATAATCCACGCTTTTCATCATCCAAAGGAATCAATACTTCATAATGGGGCTTACTTTGGCTAGAGCTAATTTTTTGGATAGTTGCCTGTTTTTTTAGACCCATAAAAATAGAGTGATTTATCCATTTAACATTTTGTACATCTGTTTCAATTAATTGCCACATAGTCCAAATATCCATTTGATTTAACTTCTTAATTTGACTACGGGTAATTCCAGCTATTTGAAGTAGGTGGTCTCTTTCTATTAGCAGATTGTTTGCATGTGATGACCAATCCCCCCAGCCTTTAGAATCAGCGGGATTAGGCATGTTTTTTGGATTGAAATTATTTTGAGTCTTAAGAAAGTTTTGTTTGATCTCTCGGTAGTAGTAGAAATAATTCTTAGCTCGCAAAATCTTTTTTTCACCCGTACCCAAAACGACAACAATCTGCTCAGGGGATCTACCTTGTACTATTTCCAGCATCTCAGCATAGCAACATAGCTGTACAACATGAGAGGGTTTAAGGTGTTTAGAATGTTTTGCATCCCAAACTTCATAATGATATTCGCCCAGATCACTTGCTCCAGGAACTTTAACGAGAAAATCAGCAAATCCTGCAAATTCACCCATTTCAAGTCGAGCTTGGTGAATCACATCTCTACCTTTCTCCATTTCAGAAAAAGTAGCTTTGTAACTTTCCTCAATATCTTCGGCCTGAATCTGAACAACATCTAGCCCCTGCTCTTTAAAACCCTCTTTGATTCTTATTTCATGAGCAATCCCTTTTCGACGAAGTGAATCTTTCATGGGATCCGGTACATCTTTCACGGAACTGACATCTGGATAATCAAGGCTATATCGATCCATCCATGATGCAAAAGGACTTTCAACAAACTGTATCAAATCTGAAGGAGAATAAAAATAGGAACCATTTTTTTTATGCATTTTTATTAAATAAAAGAAGAAAACCAACTTTCAAAAAAACTAGTGATATCATGTATGATCAGAGGGTGATATTCCCAATCTATTTACCCTGAGCACCTCCATTTCTCCTATCCTAATCTTTGAGTGTCCAGCTTCCTTTGCTTTTTGTATAATTTCCATTCGGTTGAGTTGTTTTCTTTCTGAAAGATCGGCCAAAACTTGTTCAATATTTTCTTGTTCATCAGCAATGCTAATAACTTCAGAGTGATATGGATCATTAATGTCGGTGTTTTTTAAAAATTCTTTAATAATTATCTTTTGAAGATATTCTTCTTTTTGTTCTTCAAAACTATCAGTAATTTTTGAACCCGCTTCCCGTATAATCCATCCAGTGGAATACGCCTCCATCACATTATAAGTAATTTCCGTTTCGCGACATGAACCTTGGTCATGACAAAAATCAAGATAAGAGGTTAATAAGTCTTCCATTGAGTCTTGCACTTCCTTTTCGGACTTTCCAACAAAAATTGTTGGAATAGAATAGCCTGGTACACCGCAATAATACAATTCTTCAATGGGATCATAATTTATGTGAAAAATAATATTGTAATAATCTATTTTTTTAGACATTTCTATAAAAACCAATTTTTATTTAAAGATACAATAAAAACAGTAAACAAAACCTACATTAAACTCAACTCGAAATTTATTTTTAATATTTGATCGAAAATTATTAATTAAAATATTTTGGAGACAAAAATGGTGCACTGACGGTGCACCGCGCATCAATTTTTGTCGGTTTGGACCCGCAAAAACCCGTTGCATCCATCAAGCAAGTACTTTATGCTTACACTCATAAATGTTGGATGGTGCTGGTGGAAATGGGGTTCTCCCTCCCTCATAACCCGCCGGTCGCTGGTTCAAGTCCAGCTTGCCCCATTTCCCTAAGCACCTCATTTCACTTCTGATTCTCCAGTTTATTATCGGTTACCTTTTGAGTACCGAAAGACTGGCAAAAGGAAATAGCTTCACATCCTTTACTAACCTTAGCTTCCGGGCAAGTGAGCTCCTCATCCGTTACACGGCCATGAAAATGAAAAATCCTGAAAAAAATGCCATACCCCATGTACGAGCAATTTCTATCTCGGAATCTTGAGCTACCAGAAACCTGTGGAGCGGAAACCCGCCATGGGAGCCCCTGTAAAAATGCTCCCAGGCTTCCTTCCTTGCGATGCTCTAAACACGGAGGGAAAACACCAATTAAACATGGGAAGAAGACAAAATATTCTCTAAAACTAAGGAAGCATGACAAGCTGCTGAGAATGGAAATTCTTGAATTGCAAAAGAATCTCCATAAACAATTGCGCAAAAAATGATCTCTGGACCTCTACTTCCTTTACGTGACAGAAAGCTAGCCAATAGTCAATGCAGTGCTCTCAAAAGCCTGAGAAGCGATGCGGTAGGTGCAATGATCACACCCCTCACAAATCGCTGGCAGAGTTTCACTTTTCAAACATTCCAAAATGGAAAAAAGTGTAGGCTCGACCCAAGAGTCATTCCCTTCGTAGGGGATATGCACCTTTTTAAAATCCAATCGATCATCAAACGAATCTCGATCTTTCAATGCATTTGCAAAAACAAAATACCCGGTATTAGACACCTCAAAGCCATTCATTCGAAATAGCCACTGGTAAAATTCAATTTGCTTTGCATAGCTGATAAGGTACCTATCAGTTTTGACAATCTCGCCATTTTTCTTCCTCTTTGGCTTAAGAGTGATCTCATTTTGCGTTGCCTTAGCTTTGTAGTCGACAATCACAAGCTTGCCTGAGGGAAGTTGCCAAACATCATCAATCGCCCCATAAAGAAGAAAATTGGTCTTAGGACAAAAGTACTGGATTCCAATTCTATTGTTTCTCCAATTTTCAAGGTTTGGATGGGAAAAAGGGACGGCATTCAAACCCATTTTTTCAGTAAATGGGTGGACAGATCCCTTGACTCTGTACTCATCAAATTCCATTTTGAGGAGGGCATCTACTGCGTTATTGAGAGTGTAAGGAGCCGATCCTGGAGGAGAGACTCCAAGTTTTCTATCCAGATAGAAACACCTAGGACATTGACAAAATAAGTCAATTTTAGAGCGACTTAAAAGAAAAGACTCAGTCGAGTCTGGATCAAACAACCTTTTTTTCACAGATAAACCCCAAATTATTTTTTTATGTTTATTTTAATTATAACAATATTGGATAATTACATTCAATTACCTTAAAATTAATCGATATAAATATTATGAATAAACATGTTATAAAATTATTTGTTAAAGAATGGGCTGAAGCAAGAGAATCTAAAAGCATTTTACATATTGACCAATCAATTACAAGCTTGTTTCATTTGACCGAATCTTCTGAACGTATATCTAAAATCGAAGAGATACCCTCTCATAAAACGTTCGATCTAATTCTCCTGGATATCCCGACAGAAATCGGGTTTATTGAATATGTAGATCGTGGAAGAACAATTAAAGCGAGAAAGCATTGGCTCACCTTATTAGAGGTACTGCCCTATTTATCTTCTAATGGTGATTGCCTATTTATGTCAAACTCATTGGACTTTCATTATATGTCCGGATTTGAAAATCTATTGAATAATAATGATTTTTATACCAATGCGTTATTCGATACTGAATTGAATCTGATTTTACTAGATTCCGGAGAATTCCCAGATCCAATAATAAATCCCGTACTTGCTCATATATCTAGAAAGGAGACCAATGAAATATATATTGACATACTTAAAACTGGAAAGAGTACAAGAGATGCAATTTATTCGTATTTATTACCTAATAACAACAAAAACAACATTAATTTAATTGAACGAAATAGTTTTTACGGCTTTGAACAGTTAAATGCCTCTCAAAAAATTGAGTGGATTGAAACACATTATAAAACTTACAAACAATATAGGCTCGAAGAACTGGCCATTTCTATAAATAGCCTTCCCATTAATGCATGGCATCATTTTGATGATCAAGAAAATGCAATCTATCTCCCTATATTTCCAGCAAATGCAGTCATTTCGCTTCCGCCCGAGGCTACCCATTGCTCTTACATTCAATTAGTATTAAATAGTGAAATAGTAACAAATAAATATATTTCGACTTTTTTCAACTCTACTTTGGGAAAATTAGTGCTCCAATCAGTTACACCTCCCTGTGGGCTTCAAATGGAGAGAGTTCAAAATCTCATTCTTCCTGTACCAAGTCTTGAGATACAGAATTTTATAGTCCAAATTGCAAAAAAACTCACTTCTCTAAATAATCAAATTAAATTTTTTGATTCAGAATTTTGCATAAACCCAAGCTACGGAGAGTCAATTTTAACTCAATTAAATGAAATGCTTGAAGTTGTCGGAAAATTAACTCATTCGGATAGGGTCAAACAAATCATTCATCAAGGAGAAACTAAAACTTCTGAATTCAAAGAAACGTTAAGCCTAGATGTAAGAAAACAAATAAAAGCGGATTATATCGAACTATCTGCTCTTAAAACAATAGTCGCATTTCTCAATACAGATGGAGGTCATTTAATAATTGGCGTCAGTGACGAAAAAACTATTATCGGTATAGATTCTGAAATGCAAAAATTTAATAAAAACACTGATAATTATCTACTTCATTGGAAAAATTTAATTAAAAGTCAAATTGGCGAACAATTTTACCCATTTATAGATTCAAACATTTTGCTAATCGATGGTAAAAATCTATTGCATATTGAATGCAAACCTTCTCAAAACCCTTGTTTTTTAAAAGAAAGTGATTTTTATGTTAGGACAAACCCCGCAACAGATAAATTGGAAGGTCAAAAACAACTCGAATATATTAAGAACCGTTTTCATTTGGTAAGGTCTTAACTTATACATTTGGTGCACAGCTGTGCACCAACCAAAAAACCAATTGTTGCTCTGAATAATGAAGAAGGCTAAAATGGACTTAAGTCCTACGGATTCATTGGTTTACGCAACATAAGATACATTATCAGACGTTGAATTTAACTCCCCTTTAGGCTATAGAAAAAGCTGGAGTAAACAATAATCGATAAGAAAGGACAAGATCATTCTCACTGAAAAAATATATAGAAAAAGAAACTTAGAATATCTTACCCTTCAGAACCATGGAAGTCTTAAGAAAAGACATTTTTCCATCTTTGCGTCGAATCACTTTTTAAAGCAAAATGTAGCATGAACAGAACTCAGAACCTTTCAAAAACAACTTTCATAATTTTTTCCGGAATTGGGCTTGTTTTTGTGTCAATCGTATATCCTAAACTCCCCAGCGAGATGAGAAATGGATTTTTGATATGTTTCTTAGTGTCCTTTCCACTTGCTTTATTTATTATCGATAAATTGATCGGCAAGCATATAGCAAAAGAGAAATCAACTGACAATATCCACTCTAAAAAAGAACCACTAAAGACTTCTAAGTCATATCAAGATTTGCTCACTAAATATACTCAGTGCTCCCAACAGATTAAAAAATGCCAATATTGGTCATTAGGCTGCTTATTTATAGGATGGATTATCATTTGGATTAACAAAAGTCTTGAAGCCCCATTGTATGATCCTCAATTTTTTTCGATAGCTGTCTTTGCCTTCGCTCTCTTAGTCGCCATGAAAGATCTCGAAAAAGAGTCCGTACTTGATCATCAAATTGTTAACTGCATCATCGAAGGATCTAAAATCGAGCAAGAGTGCAAATTAAAAGAAAGCCTTCTGACTAATTCCAAAAGCACCTTTCAAGGCTTGGGTATATATAGCTTTGCATTTGTTAGGATATCTCCCCGTTTGATGATTATATTCTCCGCTCTCAATACAGGAACAGCAACATTACTCGCGCGACATGAACTAGGACTCTTTCAACCAGTCCTATTTGGCATAGTTCTTGGAATATTCGCAGTTTTCTTTGGAAACTTAGCTTGCACTCCCTATAGAAAATTAAATCAGAAAATTGCAACACAAAGCTAAATTTTGATTCTTCCTAAAAAATTCAACCCTCTCAGCAGAATGGTAATTATCCAAAAGCTAAGGAAAAAGCATAAATGATCCAGTAAAGTGCTAAAGTTAAGATCAGCAAAAGACAAAGAGTACCCCAAATAAAAAAACCCCAAAAGACAAAAGGCTCTTGTTTTCTCCATTGCCAAATTCGACGAATATCCTGTTTCCAAGATTTCAATGAAAAAATCTTCTTAGAAATTTTCTCAGTTTTTATGTTTATGGTCTTTTTTTTCACGCTTACTTCATATCAATTTACTGCCAACACACCAATTTTCACCCATGATTGCTACCAATCTTTAATTTATTAGAGCATGAGTCGCTCCCCTCATAATGTAGGCACTTCTAGGACTTTTTCATTCGATTTGGTACATTGAATCACTAGTGACCCCCCAAAAATTATTTTAGCATAGAAATGAGAAATGAGGAAGAGTGCAGTACAAAGCTTCAAATAAAAAACCTTTGATTCTCGATCCAATAGAATGACCTTTTCGACCTGTGCTCATTTCTCTAAAAGAAGAAAAAAGAGGGTAGAACATATTGCATGAGACATATAAGCCCCCTAATGAAAAAGCGATCCAAATCCCTACTACTTCTTCAAAAACGAAGGAATAATTTTTACATTATCATGAGGATTTCTAATTTCTCCTTTAAAATCTGACACGAAAACACTATTAGCAAAATAGTTCTGCACCATTGCAATTATTTTTCGTTTTTCCTCTGCCGAAGTATTGAAATCATATCTTTTGACATACTGAATGGCATACACTTTATCATTTGCCTGATATGCCTTAGTCTTATATTTGAAATGAGCTTTTAATAGACTAGATGCCCGCTTATATGGAGAAGAAGTATTGATTTTAAGCCACTTGCTCAGTGGCCATTCTTTTCCAGATTGAAGCTTACACCAATCCCATACACCTGGTGTGTCTAAATTCCCAGTATCATGTTCAGCTTCTACAATTTCAACTATCTGGGTTGCTATCTTATGAAATTCTGCATCTTGTTTAGGACCAGAATCAAATTAGTATTTTTCATAGAAATGCTGAGCTAGCCCCGTGTAATCCCAAGTTGTAAACCCATCCCCAGGAACCAATTTGGTAGGCTACGAGATCGTTTACACTCACTTTTCCGGCAGTACCGCTGATTGTTCTTTTTCTGCGATCAACATACGAAACAAGAGCTATACACATTCCAGTTCAAGAATTGGTTTTTGACGGCATTGGCTATTCCTCAAGTTTTCCGTCTGTTCCCAGCTCCGTGTCTATGAACACTGCAGCTCGTCGCATACAAAAAACTTGAGGGCATCCTGGCCAAAATTCCAATTCTTGAACTAGAATGTGTATACAAGATTGGTCAATTTATTATATTCTTTTTGTATCTCCTTGCTTAGTGGAGCAGAATAGTTTCCATCAAGTAAGAAGTTAGTATCAGCCTTATTTCGTGCTTTTCCCATTTATCAAGCTTTTGGAATTTTTTTACTAATCTATTTTGATGGTAATTCTGTAACATCGCGGTTTTTCCAAGGATATTCTGCAATGAAATTTAATGACCACCTTGCAATTTTATGGCCCAGTACCATGCCACCCAAGACACTTAAGGTTGCTGTTGCGGCTGATCCCCAAGGAATGTGGCTGATGTCATAAAGATCCATACATGTAGATGAAATAGCATTAGCAGCTGTAATGCCAGCGACTAATGAAGGGACAATCCCTAAAAAAAATTCTGTCGAATTTTCTGATTTCATTCCATGCAACAACCAGGTAGACAATAAAGCTCCCAAGCCAGCAACAGCCCTTGCATTGAATACAACATTTTTCTCGCAGGGATAATCATAAAATGGCCTTACAAGGAAGCTGAATAGATTTTGACTGGTAATGTAAGCATTACACATATTTACAGAAAGATATCCTTGTTCAGGAACAAAATGTTTGCTAGCGATTGACGCTATGATTACTATTGCTGTTAAGGAAATTTGCGTATAAGGAAATAAATTTCTCGAAGAAATGACATGTGGAATCAGAAAATAACTAGCAAAACCCCCGCAAGCTAAACTCCCTAAAGATTTTCCCAATCCTAGAAATATATTACGGTGAGATAAAATTTTTAACCGTGTTGAAAGTGAACTAAGATCAAGAGTAGCATTACAATTTCGACATTTTTGAATTCGGAGTTCTGAAAGGCATTTTAAATGAATAGCATGACTTAGATCGTCAGTATTTTGATGTGAGACAACAGGATGTCCCTTTTCATATCCCCTTTTGCAATGATAGCAGCTGAAATCTTTAAGGGTAAAAGGATCACATTCACGTAGGGAAACTGACATTTTGAACCTCCGTTTTTAAAAACTGGAATTAGTATACTCTGTCAAAGATTAAAAAAATCCCTAAATCTGTTATCTAAAAAATTGCAAATAAAGTAAGCGGAAGATAGGTGTGTTGCATAATATAATGGACCCCGAATATTGGACCACCTGTTAAGTTACTCTTTCTGCTAAACTGTCATAGAGCGTCTGTGGAGGACAGTCAAATACGAGGAAATTTATCTTAAGGAGTATGAGACTGTAAAATGCCTTCAACGGGCCTTGGAGGATTACTTTGAATTTTATAACACTGAAAGGTTGCATCAGTCGCTAAATTACCTGACGCCAAGGCAAGTGTACCTATCGGCTTAAAAAATATTTTACATCTTCCCCTAGGGGGAGAGAAGGAAGCTCCTAATGGAGCTCTAAGAGTGTTCAAAAACCCAAGAAGGAGTAACTTAAATTACTTACATTTTGGTCTAGACATTGGGGTCCACCATACTCACAACTTAGTTGTAAGAAAACAAGTTGCCGTAGCAAGACCACTTAAAAATCCAAACGCAGGGATTTTGTTCATCTAATCTCTCCTTTAAAAATGCAGGAAAACTTCAAGGTCCTTTCAAATTATTTTAGCATAAAAGCAAAAATGAGGAAGAGTGCATTGCACAATACATAAGAAGCATCCTAATAGCAAAAATGATACAACTCCATACTACCTCTTCAAAAACGAGGAAACAATCTTTACATTATCGCTTGGACTTTTAATTTCTCCTTTAAAATCTGAAACAAAAACACTATTAGAAAAATAATCCTGCATCATTGCAATCATTTTTCCTTGGTCCCATAAAATTGTTACCCATTATTTGAATTGACACTGCAGGCCTATCAAAGAAAGCCGTAGCAGAAATGATTCCTTCTTCATGAGTAAACTGAATACTGTGATCCAAAATTTTATCGAGACCCATTAATTTACAAGCGCTTAAACAAGAACCATAGATAGCCACTTCAATCTTAGCCTTTGAAAACTCTGAGAAGGAAATGTTTTCGTTCATAAACATCCAAAGATCCTTCGGATCATTACCACTGATAAATGTTACACTTTGACAAGGATCATCTTCTGGAATGATACCATCATGAAAAGACTCTGGAATATGCATGATAAGAGCTTTTTCTTTCCCGTCTACCTTATCGAGATAAAGGCAATACTCCTTTTTGGAAACTTTTGCTTGCTCCTTCTCTTTAGGAGAAGCTTCTAAATGGATAAGAGAAACGCTCAGGATAAAGCACAATAGTCTTAGCAAATAAAAATTTTTCATATAAACTTCCTTATTTTAAGATTTACTATGTAACCTAAACCTTGGGATTTATTTTGACAATCTTAAATTATTTTTTACAAAAAATTAAAACACACAAATATTGCTCTTACAGTTTTCTGAAAGCATTTTCAGTAGGAGCTATCTCTGTAATCATTCTTATTAGTTCCATACACTCCCCTCCTACTCCACTCTTGACTTATCCCCTTCTACAAAAAGATGGATTCATGATCGCATATGATCCAAGGAGTAAAATCCCTCTATGGACCTATGAAAAAATTTCATCTAAAGGGCTCATCTCGAAGATTTTTCAAAAAAACTGCTGTTTTAAAAAAGAAGCTCTCATTCATCCACTCCACCAGAGCCAACTTACCGATTACTTTCATTCAGGATTCGATAGAGGGCATATGGTTGCAGTAGCAAATCAAAAACTACGAGGAAATCCCATTCAGGAAACATACACTCTTGCAAATGTCTGTCCCCAGACACCTGAATTCAACAGAGGCTATTGGGCAAAACTAGAAAAAGAAATCCGATCAGAGATGACAAACTATGAACAGATCGAAATCATTACAGGCCCCTTATTTTTGCCGAAGGAAGAAAATGGAAGAAAATTCGTCTGCTATGAAGTAATCGGGGAAAATAATGTTGCTGTTCCAACGCATTTTTTCAAAATCGTACGCCTTTCTTCTGGAGAAGAAACCTATGAAAAAGCGTATATTTTCCCCAATCAATGTATTCCCAATACCTCTCCACTAGAATTCTTTGAAGTATCACTTGAATCTGTGGAGCATTCTGCAGGCATTATATCGAGTCAAATCTTTAATTGTCAAAAGAAATGAGTATCTAGTAATTCTACGAAGGGCTTTTTCTATAAAATCTTTTATTTAAACTAATTTTTAATATATATAACTACACTTTTAAAGATTATAATGATAGAATATGTTTTGATAAAGGCTATTTTTTATGACTGTTATAAACAATCCAATTCAAAGTTTATTTAAAGATGCTGGTAGTTTCATTCATGGAGCAGGGGAAAGACTTTTTGAAGCATATGAATATGCACCTCCCCTATACATTCTGAAACGTCATATTTCTCAAGTCACACGTACTTTGGGATTATGCTCCTTCGGCATAATGTTTTTTTTAATTACAGTTTATCAAGAATTAATTTTAGAGAATGATAATTCTTTTTTAAATAAAAGCTTTTCATTGTGTTTAACGGGATCTATTTTTATTTTTTCAGTAAACAGGATTACAGAAGATATATTCTCTGTTTTTCGAGAATGGGAAATAAGAAAACTGACAAAAGATCAAAGTAAAGAATTCGTAGTATTACATTGTCTTCCATATCATGACCATAATAGCAGTTTTACAAATATAGGACGTAATAAAATACGAGCACTGAAAAATTTGGGCAGAACACATTCAATTGTTCATATGATAGTAAAAAATCTCAAAGATATTAATGAAGCTATAGATAAAATTAAAAAAAAGGGACAAAAAATCACAACCTTATGGCTAAACGGACATGGCACTAGCGAAAGCATGCAACTAAATAGTTCTAATATTGTAATAGGAGAAGCATTTCCTTTAAATCTAGAAGAATGTATTCATAGTGTTCATTTTTCAAAATTAGAACCTAATGCAGACATTGTCCTTTCAGGATGCAGTCTAGGAAAAGAAAATCTTGAATCTATAAATTTTGCTGAATGGGTGCAAATTTATGCAGGGCCGCATCGAAAAGTTCATGCTCCTTTCGCTTCTTTAATTTCAGATTGGGATATTTTTAACCCAATTTCCAGAAAATGGACATTTTATGGAGTGCCTCGTTTGAGACTTCCTCTCACTTTTAATATCACTGCCAAGATTTCTCATGAAGCTGCTATTCAAAAATTGAGATCATTGCACCATTCAAAAAAAAAGAGCTTGTAGCAAGTATACCTTGTTGATCAGGAAAATAGGAGTCAACGGAGTTTCAAATAAATATGGAGTGCATCTCAAAAATCAATGTAAGGAAGACTTTCAGCATGTTAAAAGATTAAAACAGGACTCCCCTTATGTATTTTTGGCTATTTGTCCATGGATCATAGGTTGTTTTGTTGGGATGTTGATAACACTCGGTATCTGTGCTTTTAATGTTCTTATTGCCTTCTGTGCCCGCATAGGATGATTTTGCAACTTCAAGCCCCATTCTTAGATCAAACCTCCCTTCCATATTCATTGCCTCTAAATTGATCTTGCAAGGCTATTTCCTTTTCTCTTATTGGATAATTCTGTATCCGTATGCGATTGGTCATCTCACTACACTCTTTGCTAATATTTTCCATTATGTCCATTCGAATATGAGCATTAGATGCGGTTGCGTCATAGATTTTTTCAGCGACTTTTGCTTTTGAATATTCCTTCATTTCTGTAACCACCTCATGAGGAACTCCTTTCTCATTTAGATTCTCAAAATGGGACTTCTTTTCAACTTGCCTAATGACCTCAAGTATTTCCTTCATTTCCTCTTTCAGAGGCATTCTATTTTGCTTAGAGACAAAAACATTTGCTAGCTCGACTACTTTATCCGCCAATGCCCCTTTTAATCCTAAGGCCTGATTGACCTGCTGTTTTACTTGATCCTGCCTATTTACAAATTCCTGGTATGCTTGATAAACCGGATCCTCCAATCCATTCTTTGCTAAGCATTCCTTCCCAAGGATCTTTTCAAAAAACTGCATTCGATCAAAAAATCTAGCCCTTTCAACTATGAATCGATCTTTCAGTTCTTGAGGATAAATTTTTTCGAATAGTGCTGCATATCCCCTATCCATTTTCTCAGACCATTTCAGAAGATTTCGAAGATCTTTTCTGGATATAGCATCAGGAGGAGCATCGGCTAAATCCCATTTTTCGGGGAATTTCTTCTTTAGTGACTCCGATGAAACAACGCTGATTTCCTTAGCGCCCGATTTCTTTAGTTCTTTTGAAATCTGATCTGCAGCTTTGAATCCTGGTTCATCATTATCTGGCCAGATTACAATTTTCTTTTCTTGCAAAGGGCCCCAATTTGCTTTTTCAACAGCATTAGCTCCACCAGGCCAAGTCATCACAATATGCGTTGGAAAAATATCTTTTGCAGCATCTGCGGCTTTTTCTCCTTCTACAATTAAAATAGGGGCGTCTGGCCGCTCTTTTAGAAGATGCAGGTTATATAGAGTTCTTTTGTCTTCAGTAAGGCCCTTAAATCGCCAAAATTTTTGGTTTGGATCCTCAGCATAATGACCATAGCTTAAAGGTGGGGTGATCTTCTTTGTGGGATCTTCTTTACTTTCCAATCTAAGCACATAATAAAGAAGATCTTCTTGGGCATCTCGATAGGCATACCTAGCTGATTCAGTATAGTATGCTAGAAGCCCCCTTCCTTTTTGCAGAGCAGGTTGGTTCGATGGATCTGGTCTCAAACTGATCCATTTTTTCTCAATGGGTGATTCAAATTCCCTTCGCTCCCTTGCAACTTGGGGCGCCTGCTCTAGAAATCCATTTGCCCATGCAATTGCCTCTTTAGTTTCTAACTGCATTTCTTTCTGAATAAGCTGAAGAAGGCCCCCTCCTTCCCCTTCAGCAAAATCATAATAAGACCCTGAGCTCTCCCCTCTCACAACAACAGCAAGCGAGCGGTTCGATCGAAATCTCCATTCCTTATGTGATCGATGAGAAGGCCCCTCAGGAAAAAGCCGTAAACATAGTTCCTCGACTCTGTCATTGAGATTTCCATACAACTCTCGATCTGAGCTTGTTTTCAGATGCTTTTCTAATCGTTTCTGATTCTGAGAGAATTTCTCTGCTTGCGACTCGATATTCACTATCATCTTAGAGGTCAAAAGTTGCTTTTTCTCCTGAGGAGAAAGGCATTTATTGATCTCTTTTGCAAGCTGATTTCTCCCTTGAATAACCTCTTGCCACGCTTGAAATCTTTTTCCTGAACGAAGTTCTTTACCCGTCTCTTCAACCTCTTTATCGAAGACCTCCTTACGTAAGCACACTTCATCTTCAAGTGATAGATATCTTTGGACCATAGTCTGTGAAGAATCGTTTTGGCTCTGATGCTTATAAGGAGCGGGACTGCTCTTCTTCGGTTCCTCTTGAGTAATCTTAGGGTCGACTTTCAGAACTTGGAAAGAATCCCGAAATGTCTCTTCGGAATCCTTAACCTTATAAAAATCTGGATTCCTATGAAAAAAATCCCCCAAATTTTCTCTGGCTCTCTGCCACATCTGATCAACAGAAAAACGACCATTTTTCTCTTTTTTATCGACATCTGTTTGATAGGAAAGGGTTGTTTCCTTGCCACCATCACGAGAAGCCTGGAATTTTAGCTCTGAAAGATTGGCTGCTTCTTCCTTTGAAACAAAGTAATCAAATTGCTTCCGATGCCTTGTAAGAGCAACGTAAAATAGATTTTGGTTCATCCAAGGGCTATGCAAGGCATAAGCACGATCAACCGTCTTTCCCTGAGATCGATGAACCGTTCCGGCGTATCCCAGCTGATATCGATGGAATTCTTGGGGGTTAAAGTGAATTTCTTTCCCTTGATCAAGCCGAACGATAAATTCATCTGAGGAAGCTTTGACAAGTGATCCTAACTGACCATTTGTAATCCCTCTTTCTCGATCATTCGCCCGAAATTGCAAACGATCTCCCTCACTCACAAAGACTGTCCCCAAAAAAGTTTCGCATTTGAATTCCTCTTTTCCCAACTCCCCTCTTGAAAATCGCAACTCATGGATAATCTCATTGAGAACTTTGGCATAACGATTGCGATGCTCCATGATAAGAGATGTATGGCCAGGGAATGCCCGCTGATCTGCGTCCCATTTCTTTACTAGATTTTCCATCGCTTCTTGCTTTGTTGGGCTCCAATGTAATCCCCCATTCTTTTCAAGTTGATTGACAGCTTCAGCCATTCTCCCCTTCGAGGCCAATGATGCCATCTCTCTTTGAGGCTCTTTTTGTTGACGCTGAATCCGCTCTAATTGCGCTGCTCCATATTTTTGGCAGAAAACCTCAAACATTCCCCCACGTTCGATGGAAGGCAGTTGCCGAGAATCTCCGACTAAGATCACCTGGCAGCCATTTTTCCACCCCTCTCTTAGAAACTCCTGCACTGCTCGATTCCCCACCATTGCCGCCTCGTCTAGGATCCATACTTCTCTTCCTTGCATTTTTCGAGATCCATGCTTATGCGCAAAAAGAAAGCGATGGAGATTTTCTGAATTGGAGAATCCTCGTTTTTCAAGGTCTTTTGCTACTTCACTTGTAGGAGCAAAACCTCTTACTCGATAACCTGCTGATTCATATGCTTCACGAATTGCGCCAAGAAGATGGCTCTTCCCGGTTCCAGCTCGACCTTCTATACAATTTAGGCGCTTCCCCGAAAATATCGATCGATAAGCCACAGATTGTTCATCATTTAATTGTGAAGACGCGAGAACTTTTCCCTGTATTTTCTGCCTAACAGAAATCGCCCTCTTATAATGAATTCGGTCCGCTAGTCTGATAATGCGGTTTTCTTCATCCCGAACAGCAGTAGAAGTAAACTTTTCTAGCTGTTCACCAGAATTTTGATCAATAAGCTGTAGTAAACCCCCTTGGCTCCAAAAAGCAGTGCGGGTTGCGGCTATATCTTCAGTAGCAACGTGCTTTTGCAAAAAGCTTTCCAGATCGGATTTTGTAAAAAGACTTTGCTTCTCCGTTAATTTTGCCAAGATTTGATCAGGCTGCACTGAAAGAGAGGCATTCTCTTCTATTCTCTGCACATGCTCGTTCAACAAAGCAAACGCACGCGCCCTCATCCGAACTGGACCAAGATGCTCCTGAGGAACAACCCCTGTTGGATCTACACGAAGATCTAGGCCTTTATCTTCAAAATATTCGTTTTGATGGGTCCTCCATAGCTTTCCCCATCTTTCTGCTTCTATTACCTTGCCTTTGCGGACAGAAGCGTCTAAATCTCGTGCTTTCTCCCCAAAAGAAAGCCCGTTGTGAGTAAATCTTCGCGTTGTGATAAGGACATGCGCATGCCAGTTGTGATCTTTTTTATTATGTGGCTCATGGATATCAATTTGAGCTGCAAGTCCCTTACCAACGAAATGCTTTTGGATAAAGCTTTTGGCTAAATGTACTTTATCCTCCAGAGCGATTTGGGGATCATCCGGTAAAGCTAGTACTAGTTCTTTTGCCAGCTGAGAGTTTTTCCGTGTTTCTCGGAACTCAACAGCATTCCACAAAACTGATGACTTGGCAAATTTGTTCGAGGCTCCTTCAGGTAACAGGATCTCATGATGTCCACTATCTGCTTCATGAGAAAAATCAAATGTAATTCCTTCCTTTTCACAATATATCCTTTGCCTGCCGTTATAGGCTCCTTTACGGCAGCTATTCCCTCCATTACTTCGGCTCACATATTCTAATCTTGCAAACTCGATCGCCATTAGGTTTCATCCATTTTTTAACTTGTCTTAAGTATACAACTTGATGAGATCCAAAGCAAGCAAACGTAGTTTGCATATTGCGTATGTGTCTAATAATTTTTCTGCAGCTACCTAATGACGTATGTTTAGTAAGCTTGCCCTCTGAAAATTAACGGTTCCTTAAATGGAACCCGTGGAGGTTAGGTTGATCAAAATATTACCTCTCAGATATGATGGTGCCATGCCACTAACATTAGAAGAAAAAAAAGAAAGGCTCGATCAGCAAAAAGCAAGGTTGCTGCGAAAGGGTCAAAAGTTAAAGACCGAAGAGCGAAAGAAAAAAATTCAAAAGCTCATCAATCTTGGAAAGCTTATCAATGATGCAGATTTAAGTTCTTTAGATGAAGTTGTCCTAAAAGGAGCTCTTTCTGAAATCAAGGAAAAATCCTCTGGTAAAGATGCTCTTGAGAATTGGCAAAAAAAAGGCCAAAACCAAATAGAAAAAGCAGCAAAACAATCAGCCCTCATTATCTCTTTCCCCTCCCCTCCTTCAAAGGAACTAGAATCGAAACTAAAAAATTTGGGTCTGAAATGGAATCCATTCCGGGAAGAATGGCAGGGATTTGGAGAACTTGAAAGAATCAATGTTTTATTGAAGGATACAAATGCGGTTATCGAACAAATTCGATGAAGAAAATTTCTTTTATTAAACTTGAACTATTAACTAGGAGTCGCAAAAATGGAAGTTAATTCTCGTAATTTCGGAACAAAAGAATGTTTACATCATTTTTGTTTTAATAAAAAAACAATCGAAGAAATATGCCGTAAGGTTTTTTCTATTGCTTGTTTCGTAGCATTTTTTGCAACACCATATTTTGCATATCTTGCTATTTGTGCTTCTGCAAAAACTTTTGGGCTCTTTACAACTGTATCAATAATTGTGATCATTTTAGCAGTTCCTCCAATTAATACTACTATAATCACTTTTTTCATGTTTAGTACTTATGCTATTTACTGTTGGTTAAAAGGGCAATGCTCATTATGTACATAAAAAGGAGCACCTTGACCTGCACCCCAAGTAAATTTATTTTTCAAAATCTGCTTCCAAAAATTCAACTTCTTTAAACTTTTTTGCAAATTTATTAATTAGCTCTTCGTTTTCTGCAAAAACCTCCCAATATCCGCTATCAACCATTTCAATAGTAATATCACAAGTTTCGTACATTTCCTGGTCTTTCTCATAGCGACGCAATGAACTTCGATCCTTACAGCCTATAATGATTATATCCATTAAATCCCAAAATTTTTGAGATAAGTCGTTCAACTCTTTCCACGTAATAAACAATCCCTTTTCAGCATCGATGATTTGCTGTTCAAAAACTGGCATAGATCGGCCTTCCCCTAGGTTGCCAGTTGTCTGTAAATATAAAATTGACCATTCCAACTGACCTCCATAATTAATTTCTTTCAATATATCCTGGAGTTCCACAGATACAATTCTGTTTTTTTTATCTAAAATACGTATTCCTTTAGACATTAATCCTTCCATTCTGGTAGAGGTTCGGCATCTTCCTTCGATTTTGTTCCACCCGTTGAGTTATCCTCTCGCCTATGTTGGTGTGGGTTTGGATGATCATGAGGTCTTCCATGATCTGTAAACTCTATGTCGCGAACTGGTTTTCCTTGAGAATCGAACTCGCGGGCTTTTGGATATTTCCCTTTAGATCCATTCCTCGTTCCAAGCTGAGTGTGTGAGCTATCTGTATCTGGAATAGGCTCACCATGTTCATTAGCAGGCAATGGTCTATCAGGCACATACACATCCGTATTTTTCCAGATAACCGAGCTTGTTGAGCGAGTATCAAAAGAAATATCCTTAGCATGATACGTTGACATTGCAAGGCCGCTAGTGATTAAAGCAGCTCCAGCCTGAGCTTGAATCCCAAAACAAATCGTATATCCTCCAAATGTGGCAATCTCAATAACTGTCCCTGAAGCTATTAGTGCTCCACCAGCTAATATCTGTCCAATTCCTAAACAGAAGCCAACCAAATTTTCACCTTCGGGATCTTGATACCTGAAGGGATTATTCAAAGCATACTGATAAAGATTCGTACCATCTACAAATCCAGAAGGATCAAGTGTCAGCCATTTTGCTAGCTGTGGGTCATAATAACGCTTACCAAAATAACTTAAGCCTAACTCTGGGTCCCATCTTTTACTCGCATAGCCCCAGGGATTCAGTACTGATGGATTTCCTTCACCAAATGCAGTGAAATTATAACTAATTTCTTGAGACTTGGCAACTAAATTAATTAAATGATGAATATTCCCTTGCACATCAATTATGGGAGCGAATGGTTTCTCACCCAACTCAATAACAACAGGATAGCCAGTGCCTAAAATTTTGAGATTGTTACAGCTTCCACTTTCAGCAAAGGCTCCAATTTCCTCTCGCCCATCCCACAGGTAGAACTCTTTCCAAGTCTCGCTTCGTCCAAAACTTGTTTGTTCTTGAACAACTTTTGAGAGCCTTCGACTTAAAGGATCGTATGTGAATTTGATCGTCCTATTTTCATTTTTTGCTTCGACCAGCTGGTTCAAGGCATCATAGGTAAAATGAGTTGTTCCCTTTGGAGTTTTTTTGGTAATCAGATTTCCATTAAGATCATAATCACAACTGATAGATCCAAGGGATTGAAGCTCATCAAGCTCATTCAGCTCGATATGTTCTTTGTCTTTTTCAACTCGGTTGTAATTGGAATCATATGCATATGAAGAGTTGTGATGGGGTCTTGTTTCTGCGACTAACTGATCCAGTCCATCATATGCAAAGGCAAAGGGTTGGTCGTCTTCCTCTATAGAAATAAGATTATCGCATGCATCGTAGGAAATGATTTGCCTTAGATAGGGACTTAGAAGAGCAGCTTTTCGCCCTTTTGGGTCTGTTTGATGAACAATAGAGCCACATTCTCCAATTAGCTCTTCTTGGTGTAAATTTCCATCATGATCATAGGTTTTGTACTTGTGAGAATATTGAAGGGTTCCAGATGGTGAAATACGAGCTACTCCTCTCAGATAGAGAGGATCATAGCTGTAATCTACTTGTCCCTGATTTGCAATTTTAACCGATAGAGGACGATTGAATGCATCGTAGCTTTTTTCGATCGATAACCCCGTCGAAAATGCTTCACTGAGAACATTTCCAAAAGAATCAATCTCTCGTTCTATTTTGATGTTGCTCACTTGATCAGAGGCCCATAAAAGGTTGCCTAGGAGATTTCTTTCAAACCTGTAGTCAATGGTTCCATCGGAAGAGGAAAGGCTCGTTCCAAACCCAAGGGGGTGATATCCATAATGCAGTTGAATCTCATTTGGTAAAGTCTTTGAGGCAATCTTCCCAGATGGTGTATAGGTGTAAAATGTTGTTCTTTCATTATACGTCCCACATCCTCTAGTAAAGCTCTCAAGCAGATTGCTGGGATTGTAACGATAGCAAATGGCCTGCGTCTTTTGATATTCTGTATTCTTGTAAATGTGGTCTTTCTCGAGAAGAAGATTGCCGCAGGGGTCAAAGGATAATTCTTTACTGGCGAGGGTGTTTCCATTTGGATTTAATACTTCTTGCTTTACGACCCTCTTAAAAGAGTCATAGGTTTTGACAATTTGAGTTCCCTTAGGATCTGTTATCGTTTTTTGCAGAACCTTTTGGCTTATTGGATTTAAGTACTGGTCATCATAAGTCACTCGCGTTATAAAACCTAAAGCATCCTTCTGTTCTGTAATGCGGCCAAAAGAGTCATGTGTGAAAAATTCAGTATTGGGCTCATTATTGATGTAACGAGTGATTGTTTTTTGATTTCCATCTTCATCGTAACTGTAAGAAATCTTATAGAGAAGATTGCCCAAAATATCGGTTTTGTTTTTAGATGTGATTCGATCCAATAGATCTCTTTTAAAGCTTGTGAGAAGAGTATTGCCACCATTATTCTGAACTGTAGTTTGAAGCCGGCCAAGTGCATCATATCGATATGCAACAACACGGCCACAAAAATCTTTTGCTATCTTTCTCCCTAGTCCATCATAAGAATACTTTGTGAGATTCCCTTCTTTGTCTATTACAGAAAGAAGATGGAGGGCATTGTAGGCAAAAGCCTCCTCTGCAATTTGCTCATCAGAATAGTATTTTTTGGTAATGACTCGTCCTAAGACATCATACTCATAAAAAATGGCCAATCCTTCTTGGTTCACGTGTTTTTTGCATTTGCCATTCTTGTAATAGTGATAGGTCTCTTTTGAGCCATTTGGATAAAGGATTTGTGTTTTATCTCCGCGAGCATTGTATTTAAAATGGGTGGTATTGCCATTCGGATCTATTTTGGTTATTTCTCTACCCAAGGGATCGTAAGCAAAATGCGTTGTAACGGAAAGGGGCTTTTTTTCAGTTGAAAGGGCTTTTGGGAAATCACAGGTGATGGGTTTATGAGTGATGGGATCATACATGTATTGAGTGGGATTTTTATATTCATCAACTTTTTTAACCAGATCATCATTGGCATCATAATCATAAGAAAATTCTTTTTTACTCCCATCCACTCCAAGCTGATCTTCCTGAATAAGGCGCCCCTTTGGGTCGTAAATTTTGGCTTTGTGGAGTCTACTAGAATAATTAATCGAGTGAATGGGCCGACCTTTGCTGTCATAAGCAAAAGTTCTCTCCTGGCCAAGTGCATTTGTTTCTGAGAGAAGATTTCCTCTTTCGTTGTATGTTTTGTAGATGCTATAGGAAAATTCTCCTTTACTATCATAGACATCTTCTTGGGCAATATTTCCCCACCTGTCGTAGGTAATATGGGTCCGTTTAGCGAGTTTCTCTTCGCCATTTTCCAAATATTTCTCTTCCATCCATTCTGGCATATGAATGAACGGAGCTTCTTTCCTAAGGGTGATCTGTGTCCAAGTTCTCTGAGTGACCCCATAGAGATCATTGAGATTGTTGTTTTGACCATCATCGACAATCTTTTGCACCAGATTGTTCCACTTGTCGTAGACGTAAAATTCTCGGATGAGAATCTGATTTTGATTTTGCGTGAATTTTGCTGTTAGGAGATTGGTTTTGGGCAAATAGTCAAAAAGGGTGACCTTGCTTTCTTCATTTTCTTCTCTGAGAAGGAGATTTCTTCCCTCTTGGGAGTATTCTCTTTTTATTGCGTAGCTCTCGCTATTTTCACTCCCTGTTAAATCCCCGGTGATAGTTTCTAAAATGGGATTGCCAAATGTGTCATATTCATAGGATTTTTTAGAAAATAAGTTCCCTTCCCCATCTAAAATTTCTACAGATGCGAGCCATCCCTTCTCAGTCCATGAGAAGGGTTTTTGCAGCTTGAGGCTTCCATTTGTATCGTAGGTTTCAACAACTTTTGTTAGAAGATTCTTGGTGAATCGATAAATCGTTTTGGTCCCATCTGCATTTTTGACAGTTGTGATCCCTTCTTTAACTCCAGGAGCTGCTGGGCTGTAATCTACTGAGCAAACATCTTGGAATGAGCCTTCTGAGCCAATCGGAAAAAGGAGCTTTTCTAATTTATAATGCCTAGAACCTCGGGGACCAAAAACTTTATACTGACACTGAAAAAATTCCTCTTTCCCTTCGTAATGATCTAATAAAAATCTATCCGAATAACTTAAACTTTCATTTCGGTAAAAAGGCGAGCCCACGTGTTTTAAAATTGGAGGAAAATGATTACTGATTTTTTCTCTATATTGCCCTTTTTTTAACTTTTCTCTCACCTCGATATCAATGTGTCTGTTTTCGTAGGCGTATGTCGCTGTATCATGGGAAGAAGAAGTGAATTTACATTCTCCACCCGAAGGCAATCCCTCTAGACGAAGGCTTGCATAGACTACGCTCTCATTAGGGCTTAAACTCTCAACATAGTTCAATTGACTGTTTTGAAAATGATATTTGAGGATTTTTCCATTGGGAAGAACTTCCTTTTCTAAATAACAGAAATTGGCCTGTTGGTCCCCTTCCCCTTTATATCGGTAAATTCTCGAGCTGCCATCAGGTGATCGCACTTCTATTTTGGAACCATCTTCCTCTATGAAGATTTTAGTATTGCGGGGATCATATTTTCCTCCAGGAGTATCTCCTGCAACATTGCTCATTCCAAAAGAGTCAGAAATAAGTCTAGTCCCTGTTTTGGTAATCTGAAAATCGAGAGTCATCCCGTTTCCGTCACAGACACGCACAATTCGATCACGAGTGTAAACTTGAAGACGCAAATGAGGAAAAAATTGCCAGCCTTTGTGGTTTTTTGAGAGATGCTTATAAAGATAATGTTCATCCCAACTTTTCCTATGCTTTTCTTTATCATGTAAAGGACTTGGAATACGAGGCGGTGTGTAAATCCGTTCAAGACGAATTTCCTGAGCACCTCGAACAATGAGGTCTGTTTGCCTTAATGAGAGATTTCCGCTTAAGGGACTAATAAGCCCTCTAATCAAAAAACTAGTATTTTGACTTCCCACCTCTTCAGGAGTTGAAAGGACAAGTCCTTCTTCAGGAGGAGGTTCATCTGCAAAACCAAAAATTACAACAAAGATTAAAGATAAAGCAGCAGATAGAGCACGCATCGGTCACCTCCATGTCGAATGAGAAGAGCCGATGATAGTTCAAGATATTTTGTAAGTGAAGAGAAAATTGTCCCAAAAATTAGAACTGAGAATTATGTCTACATATGAGATGTTCTTTCACATCATGAAACTACTTGTACCCTTTGAGCAAGTCCAGGAAAAACCTCAAGGTATTTGACTCCTAAAGAGCCCCCTGCTTAAAATAGATTTTTACATCCATTAGTGGATAAATGTTTAGCCACATATGTAGAAAAAGCTGGTGTCTTATGAAAATTTCAAGCCCTCCATTTGGATATATAAGCGGAATTTTTACAGGAATCGGCTTACTTCCCCATATTTTTACGATGGTTTTTTTCTTAACTATTGGACTCCCTCCGAATTATATATCCTTTTTAGTTATATTTACTATTGGCGCAAAACTACTAGGCGAATGGTTATTTTGGAATTACTTCAAAAAAAGAATAAATTTAAAAGAAGAGCTCACTAGTTGGCGATCAGTAATCGATCGATCTTTGCTTTCTCATCCCAATGTACTGATTTCATTGCTCATGTTTTGCACTGATATAGTCGTTGATGTAATTTTGATACATATAGCATTACAAACTTCCATTTCCCCTATCTGGATTTTTCTTGGATTCCTGGTGTGTCAGGCACTATTTTCACCAATTCAAGGATTTTTGTCTGATTGCTTCAGTAGAAGAAAATCCTTGCTATTTGCTTCTTTCATGGGAATATTTGCTGTCTTTCTCGCTAAAGAAATATTATTGGATGGAAGTGTCCAAGAAACATCAATTTACTCTATCAGTAGCTTGATAGGATTATCCAGCTTTAAGCCATCTGTACAAATGCTACTTATTCTGTGTAGCAAGGGAATTCTCGCGAATCTTACAGTTATTGCAAGAGCAGCTATAGCT